>JBAVYF010000442.1:0-3059 GCA_049698655.1 Occallatibacter sp.
CGTCAGCCGAACTTCCCTGCGAAAAAAAGACTTGCTTAGGCGTCAATTGGACGATTCTTCGCCCAATTCCTGCCGTTGCCAGAAAGGCGGCGAGGTCAAAGGTCATGCTTCTCACCCCTAAAGAGAAGATTGATGGACCTGCTGAATTCTACTCGCTTAGTCTTGCGATCTTTGTACGTCTTCCGACATAACTCGATAAATAGTACTCGCTTAGTCGAGCGGTCTTTGTACGGTTGCTGACATAACTAAAAATAACTTTGTACGGTTGCTGACATATCCCAAACTTTGTCAGGCATCGTAAGCTTGACGCATACTCATTGTGATATGGTTTTGTCTGAAAGTGAGGATTCCTTGCGCACGAACGGCTTTAAGAACACTCTTTTGAAGGCTCTGGACGAGGAGATCATTGAGCGTCTTCGTTTGCAGCCGGTCAAATTCGAGCTGAAACATGAAATTGAATACCCTGGCAACCCGATCGATAACCTCTTTTTTCTCGAAGAGGGAATGGCGTCGATGACGACGACGTTCAAGGACGGATCTCAGGTCGAGGTGGGGATGTTCGGTTATGAGTCGGTCATCGGCGTCTCAGCTCTGATGGGAACAAAAAAAAGTCTGAATCGCGTCTACACCCAGGTTGCCGGCCATGGCTATGCCTGCCACGTGGAGGACGCGAGAAGAGAATTCCGCCTTGGCGGCGACTTTCAGTCTCTGGCTCTGCGCTATGTTCAGGCACAACTTGTTCAGGCCATGCAAACCTCTGGATGCAATGCCAAGCACAACTTCGAACAACGGCTCGCTCGCTGGCTGCTCCTCTGCGCGGACCGCGCGAACGTCGACACGTTCAAGATTTCGCATGAGTTTCTCGCCGACATGCTGGGGGGTCGCCGTCCCACTATCTCTACGACAGCCGGGATACTCAAGCAAAAAGGACTTATCGATTACACCCGCGGGGAAATCCGCATTCTCGACGTCCCTGGGCTCACGAAGGCCTCTTGCGAATGCTATTTGATTATCAAACACCACCTCGACAATTACACAGAGTTCGACACCGCAATCCCTGCGTAGCCGTTTTACGCGCCGCATCCACTGATAGGAGCCAGAACTTCGGCAAAGTAGTGGTTGGGTTTGTTTCAACGGCGGCGTTTTCATTGGCGTTGGTCAGTGGTTTCATGCTTCCAACGACATTCAGGGCAGGGTGACCGATGCCTTAGCACATGGCGCGGCTAAAGCCGTGCCCTTTCAAAGCAAAGACATGCTCGATATTTTCTAGTTGTGCTTGCCCTTCCATTCCGCGTAGGGCCCCTGAAAGTCTTCGATGCCGTCTTCGTGGAAGACCCAGAGGCGGGTGGCTACTTCGTCGATTAAATCGTGGTCGTGAGTTACTAAGAGGACTGTGCCTTCATAGCGCTGGAGGGCTATGTTGAGGGCGTTGATGGCTTCGAGGTCGAGGTGGTTGGTGGGCTCGTCGAAGATTAATATGTTGGGCTTGGTGAGGATTAACTTGCAAAAAGCCAAGCGGGCCTGTTCGCCGCCGCTGAGCGCTTTGGTTTGCTTGTCGCCTTCTTCGCCGCTGAAGAGCATTTGGCCGAGGATGCCGCGGATGTCTTCGACGTGGGCGTCGGGCTTCCAGCGATGGAGCCACTCGGCTATCGAGAGGCCGTGCTCGATGGTAGCGCCGACGTCCTGGGGGAAGTAGCCGATCTGCGCTTCGTGGCCCCAGAAGACTGCGCCGGAGTCGAGGGTAAAGTCCTTGTCGGCCAGGCCGGGATATTCGTGCAGCAGGCTCTTGAGCAGGGTGGTTTTGCCGGCGCCGTTGCGGCCCATGAGGCAAATGCGCTCGCCGCGCAGGACGTTGGCGGTGAAGCCGTCGATGACCGTCTGCTCGCCGTAGATTTTGGTGAGGTGCTTGAATTCGAGTACATGCTTGCCGCTGGGGCGCGTCTGGTCGAAGCGGATATAAGGGCGGGCAATGTTAGAGCGGGCCAGGTCGTTGGTTTGCAGCCGCTCGACCTCTTTGCGGCGGCTGGTGACCTGGGAGGAGCGGGTTCCGGCGGAGAAGCGGGCGATGAAGTCGTTGAGCTGGGCGATCTTCTTTTCGCGCTGGGCGTTTTGCGACTCGAGAGTGGAGCGAATCTGCGTTTTGGCCATCACCATCTCGTCGTAGCCACCGGTGTAAGTGATGATGGTTTCGTAGTCGATGTCGGCGGTATGGGTGGTGACCGAGTTGAGGAAGTGGCGGTCGTGGGAGATGGCGATGAGGGTGCCGTCGTAGCTGTTGAGAAAATCCTGCAGCCAGTGGACCGAGTCGAGATCCAGGTAGTTGGTAGGCTCGTCGAGCAGGAGCGCCTGGGGCTTGCCAAAGAGAGCCTGGGCGAGCAGGACACGTACCTTTTGGCCGCCCTGAAGCTCGCCCATGCGGCGGTTGTGGAGCGGCTCGGGGATGTCCAGACCGTCCAAAAGAACGGCAGCGTCGGATTCGGCGGTGTAGCCGTCCTCGTCGCCGATGACGCCTTCGAGCTCGCCGAGGCGCATTCCGTCGGCGTCGGTCAGCTCGGGCTTCTCGTAGATGCGGTCGCGCTCTTCCATAGCCGCCCAGAGCGGCTTGTTGCCCATGATGACGGTGTCGATGACGCGATAGGCGTCAAAGGCGAACTGATCCTGGCGCAAGACGCCGAGCTTGCGCGGGCGGACGACGGTTCCCTTCTGCGCGTCGAGCTCGCCGGTGAGGATCCGCATGAAGGTGGTTTTGCCGGAGCCGTTGGGTCCGGTGAGGCCGTAGCGGCGGCCGGGCACAAAGGCAACGCTCACGTCCTCGAAGAGCACTTTGGCGCCGTAGCGCATGGTTACATTGCTGACACTGATCATTCTTTATTAGTTCCTGTAAGCGGAGATTCCCACCCTAGCCGCAACAACAAATACGCGGCGAGGGTGGGGCACCCGATCTTATTCGATGATGACGCCGGGGGTTGAATCAAGGTTTTTGGGGGGCGCACGGGCCGGCCCCGGAGAATAGCTACACTTCCAGTTTCTCATAAGAGCGGCACTGCGTAGCTCAGGTG
>JBAVYF010000443.1:0-6145 GCA_049698655.1 Occallatibacter sp.
CCTCTGGTCGCTGGAAATGGAGGGAATGCCGCGACCGTGGCTACCTTCACCGCGGACGGTACGCATATCCTCACGGCGCAGTACTCCGGCGACAGCAATTACAATTCCGTCACGTCTCCGGCGGTGAACCTGATCGTCACCGCGCCCTTCGCCTTGTCGCCGGCCACAAGCTCGCAAACGATTCAACAGGGCCAGACGGCCACGTACAATCTCACGCTCAACAACTCCGGCTTCACTGGAGTCGTGGCTTTGAGTTGTACGTCTGCGAATGCGCCTGCAGGCGTGCAGTGCAATGTGCCAGCCTCGGAGACTCTCACCTCCACCACAACATCGACGCCCTTCTCCGTGACCGTGACAACGCCGGCGGCGACACGATCGCGACTGTTGCCCTTCTTTCACAGAGCTTTCCCGATCAGTTATGCGGCATTGTTCGTCGTGGTCTTTTGCGGAAGAAGAAAGACTGCGGGGCGGCTGTTACTGGCGCTCGCGACCTTCGCATTCCTCGGCATAAGCGCCTGCGGCGGCAGCAACCAGTCTACGACTCCGCCCTCCACATATGTAACGTTTTCCATAACAGCGACCAGTGGCACGCAGAGCGCAAGCGCATCGCTGAGTCTGGTCATTGCCCCTGTATAGCCTGCCTCTTAAGTCGTGCGCGCAATCGGTTTGACCGGCCGGAAGAGCCATAAATTGAGCAGCGTAAATAGCAGTCCGCTGACGGTGAACTTGAGCCAGACGGGAGCCTGCGACGGAGAGAAAAAGCCTTCAAGGCAGCCGGCGATCACCAGCAGCGGAATGATGCCGCTGACCAGCCGCGTGGCTTCGATGCCGCCGCGGGCGACCGACTCCCGCCAGCGCAGAGCGCCGGGAAAGAGCATGGCGTGGCCCAGACGGAAGCCGGCCCCGCCGGCGATGATAATCGAAGGCAACTCCAGCGCTCCGTGCGGCGCCACAAAGCTCCACAATGCCCGCGACATCTCGTAATGGTGGCAGGCCGCGCCGATCACGCCCAGCATCATGCCGTTCTCGAAGAGCGTGAAGAAGGTTCCCAAGCCGAAGATGATGCCCCCGGCAAAAGTGATAAAACTGACCGAGAGATTGTTGGTCATGATCCAACTGGAAGCCATCGGCGCAATACTCACCACCGACTCGGTCCACATGGTGTGACGCTCCATGGTGGCGATCATCTCCGGGCCGACAAAGTGGCGCATGAACTCCGGCCGCGCGCTGGTGAGCGCGGCGCCCAGCAGGCCAAAGGCCACGGAGACCAGCAGCGAGGCCGCAACATAGCCGATCTGCCGCTGAAAAATGGCCGGATACTCGTCGCGCAGGAAACGGAAGAGGGTAAGCAGATTGGTCTTTCGACCCGAATAGATGATATGGTGGGCGCGAGCCAGCAACTGATTCACATGCTGCGCGTAGGTGCGCGAGGTCGAGTCCTGGCGCAGCACCGAGAGGTCTGCCGCCACCTGCCTGTAGAGCAGTGCGATCTCCTGCAACTCCGCGCGTGAAAGCTGGCCTAGGCCGCTCAAGTCTGATTGGGCCAGCAGAGCAGCCAGCCGGTCCCAGTGGGGCCGGCGCTTGAGAATCCACTGGTTGGAGAGGATTTGCGCCATGGAGTTGAATTCAGATCAGCTTAACATTGCCACGCCGGAACTGGTGGACATCGAGATGTCCCTGGCCGGCATCGGCAGCCGTTTTATCGCCTTGCTGGTCGATATGCTGATCTGGCTCGCTGGCTTTATCGTGCTGGTGGTGCTCCTGGTCATCTTCCTTAAGCCGGGCAGCCTCGCCTTCACCGGAATCCCCGAGCAATGGGCCGTCGCGGTCGTGATCTTTATCTTTTTTCTGTTGAACTGGGGCTATTTCACGCTCTTTGAGGCCTTCTGGAACGGCCGCACTCCGGGCAAGCGCGTAGCCCGGATTCGCGTCATCCAGCGCTCCGGCCGCGCCATCGGCCTCTTCGAGTCGATGGCCCGCAACCTGGTCCGCTATGTCGATATGCAACCCTTCCCTCTGTATGCCGTGGGGGTGATCTCAATCTTCGCCACCCGCCAGCATCAGCGGCTGGGCGACCTCGCGGCGGGCACTCTGGTTGTGCGGGATCGCCTGGAGGAAGCGCCGCTGTGGGGCGACTCGGGAGCCCGGACCTTCACGGCGCAGAGTTTTGCCCACGGCGCCCCGGCTCCGGAACCGCACAACGCCTATTCGCTGCCGGCTACCGGCATAGCGAAGCTCTCCTCCACCGACCTCGAGGTTCTGGAGGGATTTTTCTCGCGCAGATTGGACATGAGCTTGTCCACGCGTCACGCTCTGGCCGAACGCATCGCCGCCGCTATCCAGGCTAAATCCGGACTCGAACAGCCCGCCGGCGCAAGCGTGGAGACCTTCCTTGAGGCCACGGCCCGCCAATTGCGCGATCAGGCGCGCATGCAATAGAGCTGCGGCGACGGGGCTATTTTGAGAGATTGCTCTAGTTCGAATGGCTCCGGGATTCAATGGCCTTTTCCTGCTCCAGCAACTCCGCCAGCGCCCGCTCCGGGCAGATGTGCCGAGCCTCCAACTCCGCCAGCTCCTTGTCTGTTTCCACAGAAGAGGCGATGGTCCTGAAGCAGTAAAGACAGCGGGTGTTGTAGGTCCCGTTCTCGTTCTGGGTGCGGCTGTACATCGTTCCTCGGAATCTGCCGAAAGATTTTACGATGTTAGCGGCCCTTTTGTTTCCTCGACGTGACCTGTATCACGGGTTTATGTTTGGCTGCTCCGCGAGGGGTATTCTCTCCCCGGGAAACTTTTACAGGGTTGTCCCCTGGTTGAGATTGCGGCGCAGTTGCCAGCAGGGGGCTTGCCCGCCCTGCGGAAACAAAGAGACCGAACAGGGCACATCGATGGAGCCGAGATAGTCGAACTCCTGCTTGTTGCCTTTGAGCGGGATAGTGACGAAGCGGTTGACGGTGACCTTGGATCGGGGCGAGCCGCGCAGCTTGTAGACAGCCCAATCGCCCGCGTAAATAACCACAAACGCCGCCGCCAGCACCACTAGCACCCGTTGCAACCAACGCATTAGCCAGCGCATCATGCGGATTCAGCCTTACTGAAGCAGGGTTGATTTTTCCCTGGGAGCGACGCTGGCAAGCAGGCGCGGCTGAGTTTGGCCCGGTCAGCGCGCATCTGCCTGTCGTTGCCTAGCGCGGCAAGTAAGGCACTGAGGATGGAGGCAGCCGGGGAATCGGCAGGCGTGCAGATGCTGTAGTGCATCCACTTCCCTTCGCGGCGCGCGGAGACGATGCCCGCCTGGCGCAGGTAGGCCAGGTGTCGCGAAATCTTAGGCTGGCTCTGGCCGAGAATCTCGACAAAATGGCAGACACAGACCTCGCGGCCGGCCATCAGGTTGAGCAGGCGCAGGCGTGTGGCATCGGCCAGGGCGGCGAAAAGGCTGGTCATGCCTGCCGGCTTGGGACAGCACTTCATAAAAATATTGTATACGGGTTGACAAATATGAGAGCAAGACATATATTTGCTTAAGCGTATGTGAGGCGCTTGATATGGACACGAATTTGGACACGAAAACCCTGGTTCAGGAAAAATACGGCGCGGCGGCGCGGCAGGTGCGGGAGAGCGGCTCAGTAGCCTGCTGTGATCCGGCGCTGCGCTGTTGCGACCCCATCACCACCAATCTATACGAAGAATCGGAAAAGAGCGGGCTGCCGGCCAATGCCGTACTGGCCTCGCTGGGCTGTGGCAACCCGACGGCGCTGATTGATCTGAAGCCGGGCGAGACGGTGCTCGATCTCGGCTCCGGCGGCGGCATCGACGTGCTGCTCTCCGCCAAACGCGTGGGGCCGACCGGCAAGGCCTACGGCCTGGACATGACCGACGATATGTTGGCTCTGGCCCGCGAAAACCAGCGCCAGGCGGGCGTGGAAAATGTCGAGTTCCTCAAAGGCGAGATAGAAAGCATTCCCTTGCCTGATAACTCGGTGGACGTGGTGATTTCCAACTGCGTCATCAATCTCTCCGCCGACAAGGATCGCGTGCTGCGCGAGGCCTTCCGGGTACTCAAGCCGGGCGGCCGCTTTGCCGTCTCCGATATTGTCGTGCGGGGCGAGATTCCCGACGAGGTGCGCAAGTCCATGCCGCTGTGGGCGGGCTGCGTCTCAGGCGCGCTCGAAGAGCAGGAGTACACCTCCAAACTGGCCGCCGCGGGCTTCGCAAAAATCTCCGTCGAGCCGACCCGCGTCTACTCCGCGGAACAGGCAAAGGGATTCCTGGCCAAGGCGGGGCTGGATGTAGACACCATCGCTCCGCTGATCGAGGGCAAGTTCATGAGCGCATTTATTCGAGCGACCAAGCCTGCTGGCGGATGCTGCGCTCCCGGCTGCTGCGGCTGACCGATTCGCACTAGGAGAAGATCATGCAAAGACCTTATAACATCCTCGTTCTATGCACCGGCAACTCCGCGCGCAGCATCATGGGAGAAGCGCTCTTCAACACCATGGGCGCGGGCCGCTTCAAGGCGTACAGCGCGGGCAGCCATCCCACGGGCCGGGTAAATCCCTTCGCCATCGAGCAGGTGCTCGCGCTGGGCTACTCAATCGAGAACCTGCGCAGCAAGAGCTGGGACGAGTTCGCGCAACCCGGCGCGCCGGAGTTGGATTTCGTTGTGACGGTCTGCGACAAAGCGGCTGGCGAGATGTGCCCGCTGTGGCCCGGTCAGCCGGTGACTGCGCATTGGGGCTTTCCCGATCCGGCAGCGGTCGTTGGCACGGACGAAATGAAGCGCGCAGCCTTCGCGCAGACCCTGCGGCAGATGCGAACGCGCGTGCAACTGTTCATGAGCTTGCCGCTGGAGACTCTGGACCGGATGGCCATCGAGAGCCGGATGCGCGCCATCGGGAAGCAGCCTTTGTAACTGATGACTTAGCCGCGGAGGAGAGATTGTATGCAGACTAACTCAGACCTTTGCTGCCCAGTGCCGGGCGGCGCTTCAAAGCTTTCGTTCATTGACCGCTATCTGACGCTTTGGATCTTTCTCGCCATGGCGGCCGGCGTCGCGCTGGGCCGCTTTGTGCCGGATGTGCCGGCGCTGCTGCAACGCTATCAGGCGGGCACGACGAACATCCCCATCGCCGTGGGCCTGATCCTGATGATGTATCCGCCGCTGGCCAAGGTGCAGTATGAGCGGCTGGGCGAGGTCTTCCGCAATCGCAAGGTGCTGGGCCTGTCGCTGGTGCAGAACTGGCTCATCGGCCCGGTGCTGATGTTTGTCCTCGCCGTGATTTTTCTGCGCGGCTATCCGGAGTACAGAACCGGGCTGATCCTGATTGGCCTCGCCCGCTGCATCGCCATGGTGATTGTGTGGAATGAGCTGGCAAAGGGAGACACCGATTACGCCGCTGGCCTGGTGGCCTTCAACAGCGTCTTCCAGGTGCTCTTCTACAGCGTCTACGCATGGTTTTTTCTGGCCGTGCTGCCGCCGCTGGTGGGATTGAAGAGCGTATTCGTCGACATCCGCATGAGCCAGATCGCGCAGAGCGTCTTCATCTATCTCGGCATTCCGTTTCTGGCTGGAATGTTCACTCGCTTTATATTGCTGCGCGCCAAAGGCCGCGCGTGGTATCAGACGCGCTTTGTGCCCGCCATCAGCCCGCTGACGCTGACTGCGCTGCTCTTCACCATCGTGGTGATGTTCAGCCTCAAGGGCAACCTGATCGTGCAGCTTCCGCTCGACGTGTTGCGCATCGCCGTGCCGCTGTTGATCTATTTTGTTGTCATGTTCTTTGTAAGTTTCTGGATGGGACGCAAGGTCGGCGCGGATTACTCGAAGACGGCGACGCTTTCGTTCACCGCGGCGAGCAATAACTTCGAGCTGGCCATCGCGGTTGCTGTGGCCGTCTTCGGGCTCAACTCCGGCGCGGCCTTTGCAGCGGTCATCGGACCGCTGGTTGAGGTTCCGGCGCTGATTCTGCTGGTGCAGGTCTCGCTGTGGCTGAAGAGGAACTGGTTTGGAGAGGACAATTCCGTGCCGGCTTGAAAGGCGTCAGAGCTATGTTTGGGGTCGTTTTTGGAGTAAAAAACCGGATTTTCCGGTGATTTTCAGAGGCCAAATCTCACGATGCGGGAGAAATTTGGCTGTGCGCCTTTTAAG
>JBAVYF010000444.1:0-1629 GCA_049698655.1 Occallatibacter sp.
GGACAATTCAGAACGACATTCTTAAAGAATTCATGGTCCGCAATACTTATATTTATCCGCCCGAAGGTTCCATGCGAATTATCGGCGACATCTTCCGCTACTGCGCGGCAAATATGCCGAAGTTCAACTGCATCAGCGTGAGCGGATACCACATGCAGGAGGCCGGCGCCACGGCGGATATCGAGCTGGCTTATACGCTGGCCGACGGCCTGGAGTACCTGCGCACGGGAGTGAAGGCGGGCCTTGACGTTGACGAGTTTGCGCCCCGCATCTCTTTTTTCTGGGGCATTGGCATGAACCACTTCATGGAGATTGCCAAGATGCGCGCCGCACGCATGTTATGGGCCAAGTTAGTCAAGACCTTCAACCCGAAGAATTCAAAGTCGCTGGTCTTGCGAGCACATTGCCAGACTTCCGGCTGGAGCCTTACGGCCCATGATCCGTACAACAACGTTGTGCGCACGTGCGTCGAGGCGCTGGCAGCGGTTTTCGGGCATACGCAGTCCCTGCACACCAACGCGCTCGATGAAGCCTTGGCGCTGCCTACCGATTTTTCCGCTCGCATCGCCCGCAATACGCAGATTTACATGCAGGAAGAGCCGGACATCACTCATATCGTGGACCCCTGGGCCGGTTCCTACTATGTTGAGCGGCTGACGCACGAGTTGATGCATGGGGCATGGGCGCTTATTGAAGAGGTCGAGAACCTGGGCGGCATGGCCAAGGCAATTGAAACCGGCGTTCCCAAGATGCGCATTGAAGAGGCGGCGGCGCGCAAGCAGGCCTGCATCGACTCAGGCAAAGATGTGATTGTGGGCGTCAATGCCTATCCTTCGCCCAAGGAGCCGATGATTCCGGTTCTCGATATTGACAATGCCGCGGTGCGTGAATCTCAGATTGAGAGGCTTAACCAGTTGAAGCGCGAGCGAGACCCGGATGCGGTGCGCCAATCGCTCGAACGGCTGGAGCAATGCGCCTCCGGCGGTGAGGGAAATCTTCTTGAGTGCGCGGTGGATGCGGCGCGCAAGCGCGCCTCTCTGGGCGAAATATCATCGGCCCTGGAAAAGGTTTGGGGACGCTACGAGGCCACTACGCGCATCATCGCCGGCGTTTACTCCGCGGAGAGCATGAACGCAGAGGAGTTTAACAAGGCGCGGCAGTTGGTAGCGGAGTTTGAGCAAGCCGAAGGCCGCCGTCCCCGAATTCTTGTTGCCAAGATGGGGCAGGATGGCCATGATCGCGGCTCAAAGGTGATTGCTACGGCCTTTGCGGATATCGGCTTCGATGTCGATATCGGCCCCCTGTTCCAAACTCCGCGCGAGGTTGCGCGCCATGCGATCGAGAACGATGTGCATATTGTCGGCGTCTCCTCGCTGGCCGCCGGCCACAAGACACTTGTCCCGCAGTTGATCGAGGAGTTGCGCAAACTCGACCGGGATGACATTCTGGTGGTTGTGGGCGGCGTCATTCCCCCGCAGGACTATGAGTTCCTGTACCATGCTGGCGCGGTCGGGGTCTATGGGCCGGGCACAGTGATTCCGGTGGCGGCGCAGCAAATTCTCGAGATTTTGAATAGCAGTCTGGTGGGAGGAAGTTCCTGATTGGCGAACCCTGGTGAGAGCGCGTTGC
>JBAVYF010000445.1:0-4659 GCA_049698655.1 Occallatibacter sp.
GCTTCGCGTGAGTTGTGGGCATCGCTGGGATCGAAGATATCCCACGACATGTTATTGGTATCGAGCGAACTCAGGAATTGATCGCAATGGCTGCCGGGTTGCAGAACGGTCAATGTGCTGGTGGACGGATCGAACTTGACCTCGAGATTGTCGTTGATTCCGTCGCTGGGACTGAGCGCGATAAGCTTGCCGTGCAGATAATCGACGAGATCCTGCTGGGTGGCGTCAAGCAGGGGGTCCGCCGCTTTTGCGTGGATTGCCGGTTTTACGGCTTTTGGTGGCTTTGTGGGCTGAACGGGCGGAGCAGGTTCTGCGGGCTGCTCAGTTTGCGGAGTTAGCTTGGCCAGCATATTCCGCGCATCTTGCATGGAACACGCGGACAAGCCTGCGAGGAGTGCCGCCGAGCAGATGCACGCTACATGCCTGATGGGTAGATTTCTCATTGCTCTCGCCAGTCCTTTCAGCAGCCGCTTGGCCGCTTTACCCGCCTGCATAGCGCTGGCGCATTCGCGGAGAATCTCGTCTGCATGGGTGGGGTCGTGCATCGTCACCGACCTGCTCATTCTCCGCATCCGTTAGGAAAATCCTACACCTACACCATAGCGCGTTCCTTCACCGTCAGGTACTGATTCAAAACCGACGAGGTGAGGACTTCGGGGTTGAGGTCGAGGGTGAGCGCGCCCTGCTCGTGCAGCCGCGCCAGCAGCAGTTCGCGGCGGCCGGCCATCTCCTGGGCGGCGGCGGCGCGGAACATCTGCTCCACGCTCTTTGGCCGTGTCTGGGCGATAAGTTCGACCTCCGGCTGGGCCATGGCGACGAAGAGGAGAACGTGGCGGCGTAGCAGTTGCAGCGCGCCGTCAATTACTTCGGGGCGCATTGAGGTTTCTGCCAGGTCGGTGACCCACAAGATCAGGGAACGGCGGGGTTGCAGGCGGTTGAGCACGGCCGTAGCGCGCAGATGGTCTGCCTCGCCTGATTCGGCATGTACCAGCGCCAGCGACTCGATGAGCTGCCGCAGGTGGGCCGCGCCGCGGCCGGGCAACAGGCGCTGCTGAATGTTCTGTCCGTAGGCCAGCAGGCCCACACGGTCGCCGGAGTAGAGTGCCAGATGGGCCAGCGCAACAGCCGTTGTGCATGCGTGGTCGAGCTTGCTGCTGGGCGCAGGGCCGGACTCTTTTGGAATTCCTGCCATGGCGACCCGCGCCCGCATCAGCCGGCCGCAGTCGAGCACGATCCAAACTGGCTGGCTGCGCTCGCTCTGGTACTGGCGGGTGATGGGTCTGCCATGCCGCGCCGTGGCCGTCCAGCAGATGTCGCGCAGGTCGTCGCCCTCGCGGTAGTCGCGCAGGCTCTCGAAGTCGCGGCCCAGGCCTCGCTGTCGAGCCCGGCGCAGTTGCAGGTCGAGTTGCCGGCTGCGGGCCAGGAAGATTTGCTGCTCTTCGCCGGCGCGCAGAGCCGGATAGACGCGGACCGTCTGCGTAAGCGGCGCCCTCGCCCAGCATTCGGCGAGCCCCAACGGCGACCGATAGCGCAAGTAGAGCCAGCCGGTTTGCCAGTCGCCGCGCTCTTTAGGTTCCACGCGGTAGCGGAGGCAGGCGGGGATGTGGGGAAACGCAGTCAGCCGGAGCGTTGCCGGTTCTTCGACCAAAGCCGGCGGCAGATCGTCCACCAGGCGGCAATCGACTATCGTCCGGCCCCGGTTTTCGATGGTCAACTCGATCTCGGTTTCGCTGCCGAGGGCAGCAGCATTCGACCAGCTCCGGCTGGCGGTCAACTCGGCGGCAGCGGGCAGGCGCAGGCCATCGAGCAGCGCGAAGAGCAGCACCAGCACGTCCCAGGCCGGCATCGCGTAGGCCAGTCGCCCATCCCAGAAGCCGGGAACCAGCCAAACAAAACCCGCCAACAGCAGGCCGATGCTCCGTGGCGTCAGCCCAAAGCCCCAGCGCCGTCGCCGCTCGCAGACGGCGCTGATCGGAGCGGGATGGAGCGATGGTGAGATCATGATCGTTCAAAACCGCAAATCGAGGGCCATGGCGAGCGCGCGGTCAACTTCGGCGAGCTTCCCCTGAGAGAGCGAGCCGACAAACTGTGTCAGATCGGATTTGGGAACGCTGGCGAGATTGTCGCACAGGATCCAGCTCTCATGTTTCAGTCCCTCATCCTGGCCAACGCTAACCTGCGTTGAAAGGCCGCTCCCGTTTGTATAGACTGGCGCGCAGATCACGGTGGGAAACCGCGTGTCGATCAGCGCCTGGCGGCTGACAAGCGCGAATATGCGGTGCCGCTTCGGGTCGCCCGGCGGCTGGTGCACACGATAGAGCTGGCCTCGGCGCATGGCTTCCTCAATTGTCTTCGGTGGTCCATTCGATCGGCGCCTGGTAGCGCAGCACGTCCAGCGCTTCGCGATTCAGGTAGTCGATGTTGGCGTTGATCAACTTCGCGTCCCGCCGGTTGATGGCTTCGCGGACCTTCTCTTTGAGATACTCACGCATGACCGCTTCAATAAAAGCCGAGCGCGACGCCTTGGAGCCGGCGTTGCGGTCGATCTCTTCGAGCAGGTCGGATGAAAGTGTGATGGATGTCTTCAGTTTCATACCACCTTTATACCACCTTTTTGTCTCTGGAGCAATCATTGTCTCGGCACCGGCACTGTGGCCATCACGTCGGCCAGCACGCGGTCGGCGTCAAAACCCTCAAGCTCAGCTTCGGGCTTCAACATTACGCGATGCCGCAGCACCGGTTTCACGGCGCGCTTCACGTCATCAGGAAGCAGGTAGTCGCGGCCATCAAAGGCGGCAGCCGCCTGGGCCACGCGCATTACGCTCAGCGCGGCGCGGGGGCTGGCGCCCAGCAGTAGCGTTGGCCACTCGCGTGTGCGCCGAGCCAGCGCCAGGATGTAGGTGTAAAGCTCCGGCTCGATGCGAATGGAACGCACCTCGGCGCAGGCTGCGGCCAGCAACCCTGCCGGAATGGGCGCAATGGATGCGTCTTCCAGCAGCCCCGCGCCGGAGCCGCCGCGGTGCCGCTCCAGAATCTGTTGCTCCTCCTGCTCGCTGGGATAGGCCACGCGAATCTTGAGCAAAAATCTGTCCAACTGTGCCTCGGGCAGCGGGTATGTGCCTTCAAAGTCCACCGGATTCTGCGTGGCAAAGACGGTGAACCAGGCGGGCAGCGGGCGGCGCACGCCGTCGGTGGTCACCTGGCGCTCTTCCATACATTCGAGCAACGCGGCCTGGGTGCGCGGCGGCATGCGGTTGATCTCGTCCACCAGCAGCAAATCCGTGAAGACCGGCCCGGCGTGGAAGGCAAAATTCTCGGAGCCGGCGCGTAAAATCGTCGTGCCCAGTATGTCGGCGGGCATGAGGTCAGGCGTGGCCTGCACGCGCTGGAAGCCGAGGCCGAGCAGCCGTCCCAAAGCCTTCACGATCAGCGTCTTGGCAATGCCGGGAACGCCCTCTAGCAGCGCATGGCCCTGGCAGAGAACGGCGATCAGCACCTCTTCGATCACCTCTCCCTGTCCGGAGATCACCCGGCCCATCTCCGCGCGGGAGTGGGCGATAAGCTGGCTGGTGGCGCGCAACCGCTCCGGGTTTTGGTTTGCATTTTGAATAGGCTCTTGAATATTTTCCTGGCTCATGAAGCCCTTTCCTGCTGTTTGGATTGAATCTTCTCAGATTGCGCGGCCTGGCTGCCCCTTTGTCTGTCCGGCCTGGCCTCTTCTTTCAGCTTTTCGTAATGTCCATGCAGCGTTTGAATCAGTTTCAGCGCCTGGCGGGGATTGGCCGCTTCGGCCCACGCGGCCTCTTCACAGGCGGCGAGATCGGCTTCCAGGCTGGCGTCGGCCTGGGGAAAGCGCCGGCGAATCATCGCTGCCAGCTCGGCCGCTCCCATCTTGCTCGCCCGTTGCCCGCAAGGCCGCAAACTGTGCCGCCGGAAGCGCTCCCAGGCAATCGAGACGGCCGTCGATGCGGCTCCTGCGTTGCGGTAGAGCGAGCCCAGCGCCTCAAGAAACTCGATGGGCGCGGCTCGCGCCGGCGGGGGCAGGTCGCGCACCGGCCCGCTGCGCCGGCTGAAGCTGAACACGACCAGCAACGCCAACCCCGCCAGTCCAATCCACAGAGAATTCCATGCCGCCCCGCCAGCATAACTCCAAACCGAGCGAATATCCCCATGCAGCGACTCGTCCCAATAGAAGTGATGGCCCGCGCGCGGCCCCAGCGAGTTCAGCAGCAGGTCGAGATTATGGGCGCGGCTCAGCGAGCCGTTTTCCAGAGGCGTCGAGCTGGCCCACCAGACGATGTGCCCCTTGCCCCAGTCGTACTCGACCACCGCAGGATTTCCGGCGCAACTGTACTCGACGCGCTCGGCCGGATTGCCCACTTGCCATGTGGCCTGCGGAACCATCCACGTCTCGCCTGAGCCTGCAAGCGCGTCCAGCCCCTCCGGCTCCAGCTTGCAGGCGGCAAAGTTGAACCCCTTGGGCGTGTCGCTGGCCTCGCCGGGCAGAATAAACCCGCCCCAGTAGCCGGTCGAGAGCACGCGGCCCCCGCGCTCCACAATCTTGCGCACCGCCTTGATGTCGTCCGGCTCGCGGGAAAACGGCTGGGCAAAGATCACCACCGTCTCCGGGCCAGCCGTGGCTGCCAGTTCGTTCAACGG
>JBAVYF010000446.1:0-10459 GCA_049698655.1 Occallatibacter sp.
CGCCTTCGGTGACCGTGCAACAGATTGGCAATGCGCTGATGGGCCGTTACGTTTTGCCGCTGGAGATTGTGGCCGTGCTGTTGACCGCCGCGCTAATCGGCGCGGTCATCGTGGCCATGCACGAGAAAGAGGAATCCAAATGACGCCGCTGGCGGGTTATCTTCTGGTGGCCGCGCTGTTGTTTGCGATTGGCCTGGCCGGAGCGCTCACGCGGCGCAACGCCATACTCGTGCTGATTGGCATCGAGTTGATGCTGAACGCGGCCAATCTGAATCTGATTGCCTTTTGGCGCTATGGTCCGCATCCGGAGGTGCTCACGGGGATGATGTTTGCCATCTTTTCGATTGCCGTGGCCGCGGCAGAAGCCGCGGTGGGACTGGGACTGGTGATCTCGATTCATCGCCACGCCAAGACCACCGACTTAGACCAGATGAACAGGATGAAGGGGTGAGAGGTTGATGCAAGAGACAATTTCATTCACTCCGCAGTTGGCAGCTTCTCCTATCGCGGAGATTTTGTGGCTCATTCCGGCGATTCCCATCGTCGCTTCAGGCGTGATTGCCTTGCTCAAGCAGCCGCGCCGCAAGGTTGCCGCGGCTTTGTCCATCGGCACACTGAGTTTCTCGCTGCTGCTCTCGCTGATTGCATTTGGACACGTTCTTGCCGGATGGACGCACAGCGTCGCCACACTCGAGGTCGTCAACTTTACCTGGATTCAGGTGGGCACGGCGAATGTTGACCTGGGATGGGTGCTCGATCCACTTTCGGCGGTGATGCTGGTGATGGTCAGCCTTGTCGGACTGCTCATCTTCATTTACTCCATCGGCTACATGAAACACGACGAGAACTACACGCGCTTCTTCTGCTTCATGTCATTGTTTGCCGGGGCGATGCTGGGCGTGGTGATTGCCAATAGCCTGCTGCTTCTCTTCATGTTCTGGGAGTTAGTCGGACTTACCTCCTACTTATTGATCGGCTTCTGGTATCAGAAACCCTCGGCTGCCGCTGCCGCGAAAAAGGCTTTCGTGACCACGCGCATCGGCGATATTTTCTTTCTTCTCGGAATCGTCTGGCTCTTCGCGCAGACCGGCACACTGCTCTTCTACAACAATGGCGCGGGCTCGTTGGAGGCTGGCGCATTGGCTGCATTGCTCTCTCAGCATGCCGCGCTGGGCCTGACGGCGGCGGGCGCGATTGGCCTCTTGATTTTCGCCGGAGCGGCGGGCAAGAGCGGCCAGTTGCCGCTGCACGTGTGGCTGCCGGACGCGATGGAAGGCCCCACGCCGGTCTCCGCGCTGATTCACGCCGCGACCATGGTGGCCGCGGGCGTCTATCTGATCGCGCGGGTTTATCCGCTGATGCAGGCGGGCGCGCTCGCCGGAGGAACCACGACCGCGCTCACTGTAGTCACCTGGGTCGGCGCATTGACGGCCGTTTTTGCCGCGCTGATCGCCGTGGCGCAAAACGACATCAAGCGCATCCTAGCCTACTCGACGGTCTCGCAACTGGGCTACATGATGGCCGGCCTGGGCATGGGCGGGGTTGCCGTCGGAATGTTCCACCTGATCACTCATGCCTTCTTCAAGGCACTTTTGTTCATGGGCGCGGGCTCGGTGATTCACGGCTGCCATGAGGAGCAGGATGTGCGCCGCATGGGTGGGCTGAAATCCGACATGCCGCTGACTTTTCTGACTTACGCGATCGGGATGTTGGCGTTGTGCGGTTTTCCGCTGCTGTTTTCTGGCTTCTGGAGCAAGGATGGGATTCTGGAGGCGGCGCAGCACTGGAGCGTTGCCAAAGCGCCGTTCTACATGCTGGTCTTTGGCGCGCTGCTGACGGCTTTTTATATGACCCGGCAGGTGGCTTATGTCTTCTTTGGCCATTGGCGGGGCGGCAAAGCCGCGCATGAAAGCCCCGCGGTGATGACCGCGCCGCTGGCGATTCTGGCCTTCTTTGCCATTGCGCTGGGGGCAATTGGAACTCCCGCCTGGCCGTGGTTCAGAGCGTTTCTGGATGGCCACGCGGCGAGCTTCGAGTTACACGGCTTCATGGAGCCGGGGCTGTTGACGCTGATGGGCGCTTCCGCGCTTGTCGTCTTTCTAGGCCTGGGGCTGGGATGGAAGCTATACGGCGACCGCTCTCCCAAGCCTGAGGCGCCGGATGCGTTAGAGCAGGCCGTGCCTTTGGTCTGGGGCTGGCTGCACAACAAGCTCTATGTGGACGAATTGTACGGAGTGACGGTGATCGCTTTCTATGAGGGTTGGGCGCGCGTCTCGGACTGGCTCGACCGCCGGGTCTGGGGTGGCGTGGTGGCCGGGGTTGCGTATGCCTTCGGCCTGTGGGCGCGGTTGAACCAATTCCTGGATGACAACATCGTTGACGGCAGCTTTGACAAAGGCTGTGAGGAGCTGGGCGTAGGCGGCGGCCTGCTCTCGCGGGTGCAGACGGGCCGCGTGCAGACTTACCTTCGATTGCTGGCGCTGGCCGTGGTATTGCTGGCGGCAATTCTGATCTGGAGCAGCCGGGCATGAGCGGATTCCATGTATTGACGCTGTTGACCGTGCTGCCCCTGGTGGGGGCGGCGATTGCGCTCGGTGCCGGCAAGCACGCGCGCGGCGTGGCTCTGATCACGACGCTCTTGAGCCTGGCTCTGGCGCTGGTGGTGTGGACGCAGTTGCCCGCGAACGGGAGTATCGGATTGGTCGAGCAGCACGCTTGGGCGCCTTCGCTGGGCATCGAGTATCGCCTGGGAGTGGACGGGCTGGGCGCGCTGATGCTGGTGCTTTCAGCCATCGTGACGCTGATGTCGGTCGATGCCGCGCATCGCGTTCATCATCAGCCGGGGCTTTACTTTGCTCTGGTGTTGACGCTGGAAGCCGGCCTCTTCGGTTCGTTTACGGCGCTCAATTTCTTTCACTGGTTTTTGTTCTGGGAGCTGAGCCTGATTCCTGCCTTCTTCCTCATCAAGCTGTGGGGAGGGTCGCGGCGCGGTCCGGCGGCGACACAGTTTCTTATTTACACTATGGCCGGCAGCGTAGCTCTGCTGGTGGCGTTTCTGGGTCTCTTTTTCGCAACAAAGAGTCCGCTTTTCGGTTACGCAAAGAGCATGGATTTCGGCTATCTGACGCAGTTGGCCTCGACGGGTGAACTGGATCGGTTAGTTACAGGGCCGGTCATGCTTTGGCTGGCCATCGGAGTGCTGGCTGGCTTTGCGGTCAAGGTGCCGATGTTTCCCTTCCACACCTGGCTGCCCGCGGCCTACGCTGAGGCGCCTTCGCCGGTGACGATGCTGCTGACCGGCGCAATGTCGAAGATGGGTGTCTATGGCCTGTTGCGCATTGCGCTGCCTTTGTTCGGCCACCAGATCGCGCAGATGCGCACGCCGCTGCTGGTGCTTGCCGTGGCTACGGTGGTGATGGGCGCCTGGGCGGCGGCGGCGCAGAAGGATTTGAAGCGCATCTTCGCTTACATGTCGGTGAACCACCTTGGCTATTGTTTGCTGGGCATCTTCGCGCTGGCGGTTCCGGCCGCTGTTACTGGAACGGACACTGCTGCCGTCACCAGCCAGGCCATGGCGCTCAACGGCGTGATCCTGCAAATGTTCAACCACGGCATCACCGCGGCGGCGCTCTTCTGGTTTGTGGCCATGATGCAGGAGCGGACGGGCGGTCATCGCGGCATCGACCAATTTGGCGGGCTGCGCAAGCCGGCGCCGGTGCTGGCCGGGCTGATGGGAATTGCGCTCTTCTCTTCGCTGGGCCTGCCGGGGCTCAACGGCTTTCCCGGCGAGTTCCTCATCTTCCGCGGAGTCTTTCCGCTGGCCTGGGTCGCTGCTACGGTCTCGGTCCTCGGCTTGCTGGTCACGGCGGCCGTGATTCTGACCGTCATTCAGAAAGTATTTGCCGGCCCTGTGCCGGAGCACTGTGTAGGCTTCCCTGATCTGCACCACGGTGAGCGGATGGCGCTGGCCCCGGTCATCGGCCTGATGCTGCTGATCGGAGTTCTTCCTTATCAGTTGATTGTGGCGAGCGTGGACCCAACGGTTCATTACCTGCTGGCGCACTGGAGATTTTAGATGCCTTTGATATTTCATCCAAACTCGGCGTCGCTATTGGCATCTACGATCTATCTCTCGTTTGCCGGAGCGCTCGTGCTGGCGCTGTTGCCCAAGAGCAAGCCGGCCTTGGCGCGCTGGCTGGCGCTGGCCGTGGCTGTGGCCGGACTGGCGCTTGCCGTGCAAGGATTTGTGGCCGGCATGGGGCAGGGAAGAGTGGTGCTGGTCGATCTGCCCTGGGTGCCGTCCATGGGGGTTCGCTTCCTGCTGGCCGCTGACGGCATCAGCCGCGTACTGGTTCTGCTCACCGGTCTGGCCGCGGTCGCCGGCGTGCTCTTCAGTTGGAACATCGAGCTGCGCACCAACGAGTTTTTCGCCTTCTTTCTGGCGCTGATCGGCGGAGTCTACGGAGTCTTTCTCTCCTTCGATTTCTTTCTGCTTTTCGTCTTCTACGAGATCGCCATCGTTCCCAAGTACTTCCTGATCGCCATCTGGGGCTCGACGCGCCGCGAGTATGGGGCCATGAAGCTGGCCATCTATTCGTTCGCAGGCTCGGCGATGGTGCTCATTGGCCTGCTGGCGGCCTACGCCACGGCGGGCAGCCACTCCACCGGCCTCGTCGAGTTGGCTCAAGCGGGCCTGCCGGTGAGCTTCCAGATGTGGTGCTTCCCGCTGGTCTTCACCGGCTTTGCGATTCTGGCCGGCATGTGGCCTTTCCACACCTGGGCGCCCACCGGTCACGTCGCCGCGCCCACCGCCGCTTCCATGCTGCTGGCCGGCGTGGTGATGAAGCTGGGCGCCTACGGCTGCCTGAGGGTCGGAATTGCGCTCTTCCCGCGCGGCCTTGACCCCTGGGGATTTTCGTTTATCGGCATCGGCTCCTGGCGCGATGTCTTTGCAATACTGGCGGTCGTCGGCATCGTCTACGGCGCGCTGGTCGCCCTGGCGCAGACCGACTTCAAATTCGTCATCGGCTACTCCAGCGTCAGCCACATGGGATTTGTGCTGCTCGGCCTTATGACGCTCAACCAGATTGGCATGACCGGCGCGGTGTTGCAGATGTTCTCGCACGGCATCATCGCCGGACTGCTCTTCGCCATCGTCGGCCGTATCGTCTACGACCGCACCCACACGCGGCAGTTTGCAGAACTCGAAACCATGCACCTGTCGAAGCGGTTGCCCTTTGCCGCCTGGGCTTTTGTCATTGCCGGAATGGCCTCGATGGGGCTGCCAGGCTTCTCCGGCTTCATTGCCGAGTTGCAGGTGCTGATCGGCGCGTGGATAGCCAAACCCTGGTGGGCGTTGGTAGCCGGCGTGGGTATCGTCGTCGGCGTGGCTTACACCTGGCGCGCACTGCAAAAAGCGTTCTTCTCTGATCTGCTGCCCAGCGCCCATGTGCTGGAGCAGGAACAAGGCCACGAGTTAGCCGCCATCACCTGGCCTGAAGTGACCGGCTTCGTTCTGCTGGCAGGAGTGAGTTTGGCTGTGGGGCTATACCCGAAGATACTGCTCGATACCATAGAACCAGCCGTGAAGGCGCTGCTCGCGGGAGGTGTGCAATGAATTACGCAGATCTCTTCCGCGTAACGCTGCCGGAGACGGCTCTGGAAATCGCCGCGCTGGTAGTGCTGGTGGTTGACCTCGCCTTCCTACGCAACGCCGCGCTTAAGGTGCGGGTGGTTGTTGCGGCGCTGCTGGGAGTGGCGGGATGCGGCGCGGCGTTTTGGGCTTTGCAGACTTTTTCCGGTGCGGGATTCAGCTTCGACGGGGCTTTGCTTCTTGCCCAGGGCGGATACGTCGCAGCGGCGCAATCAGGGATTCTGGTACTGACTGCGCTAACTCTGCTTTTGCTCATCGATTCGGTCTTCACAAAGCACGCGGGCGAATACGTGTCCGTGGTGCTGATGGCTGCCACTGGCGGACTTCTCATCGCAGCAGCGCAGGATTTGCTGGTCATCTTCATAGGCCTTGAGTTACTGAGCCTTGGGCTTTACATTCTTACGGCTTTTGCCAAGAGTTCCGGCAAAAGCGCTGAAGCCGCGATGAAATATTACCTTTTTGGTGGAATGTCGGCGGCGTTTCTGCTGTTCGGGTTCAGCTACCTATACGGCCTCTCTGGTTCCACAAGCCTGCCCCGCGTCGTTTACGGCTGCAACGTGGCTGCCTCCCACGGAGGTTTGCCGTTGCTCATCATCGCGCTGGTCTTGATCGCTTCCGGCCTTGGCTTCAAAGTTGCCGCTGTGCCTTTTCACCTCTGGGCGCCCGACACCTACGAAGGTGCGCCCGCGCCAGCCGCTGCTTTCATCGCCTCGGTATCAAAGGTGGCGAGCTTCGCGCTACTGATCTCCATTAGCTACACGGGGCTCAATTACATCAGAAGCTTAATTCAGGAGTCTTCCGTAACGGGCGCACATAGTTATGCCACGACAGTCGTCTTTTCCTTGACTGGTCCTCAGCAAGTCGCGTTCAGCCTTTTCTATGGCTGGACCCAGATACTCATTGTTCTCGCAGTCGCCTCCATAATCTTCGGAAACATCGCGGCCCTCGTCCAGATCAGCGTCCGCCGCCTGCTTGCCTACTCCGCCATCGCCCACTCCGGCTACATTCTGCTCGGCCTCGCTTTCTTCTTTTGGGGCAGCCGCAGTGCGCAGGCCATCCTCTACTACATCCTTACCTACGGCCTGACCACCATTGGCGCATTTGGCGTGGTCTCTGTTGTCGAGCGGGCCACCGGCAGCGACAAGCTCGACTCGTTCCTCGGCCTGCACAAGCGCAATCCGCTGCTGGCGGCGGTGCTGCTGGTTCTGTTTCTTTCCCTTGCCGGGATTCCACCTCTGGTCGGCTTCTGGGCCAAGTTCAATCTCTTTGCCGCGGTCCTCGGCGTTTCAGCCGGCCCGGTCCCGTTCGCCCTCGTAGCTCTGGCAGTCGCCTTCAGCGCCGTCTCGCTCTACTACTATCTGCAAGTCCTCAAGCGGGCCTACGTGATGCCCGCCGTCGACGAGTCGCCCATTCACGCCCATCCGGTCACGCTGGCCGTGCTGGTTCTGATTGCCGCGGCGGTGGTAGTTCTGGGCTGCTTCCCGGCGCTGCTCCAGGGGTGGATCGAGAGCTTCTATCCGGTCCTGTAGTCCATTTGAATGTGCAAAGAGGCTGCCGCGCTTTCTGCCGGATCGATAAGCAAAGGCAAATTGTGGAACCGGATAACCCTGTTGAAAAGCCCGGCGAAATTCAAGATTGTTCCAGTTTCTCGGTTAAAACATTACCTAAGTAACGTTTACCGTTAGTAGGCCCGTTGAGCGGGCCCATCAAATTTGACTTTGAAAGTATTAAAGTATTGCAGAGCAGCAAAAAGCTTGGTATCATTCTGGGAAACCTGTGGATATCAGAAAGTTCGCCTGTGTATTGATCCGCCGCGCCGGAAACAGGTGAGTTCGCAGTATGTGCACATTACCGGGGTTCGTTCACTAGCCAGGACGTCGGCTGCAGCCGGCCAGGAAAGGGTGAAAAATGAAGAAGTTTGGAGTTCGCGCAATTCTGTCTATCTCTGCGTTTTGTGCTCTGTTGTTGTTGATTCCGCTGACGGCTTACGCGGATTCAGTGACCCTGGTGTCCATAAACTACGGGCCGATGTCTGGAACGGGGCCTGGACAGGGCAACGTGTACCCCTATGGTTTCACCGTCAATGGCAGCGCAGGCACCATTCCTCTGATGTGTATCAGCTACGAGAATCTTGTCGGTACTAACGAGAGCTGGACAGCCGTTATCACTCCGATCGCTGGGAACACGATGTACGAAGAAGCGGCATACATCTTCTCTCAGGTCGGCACCCTCGGCGCAGTAGTAACGAATTGGGCAAATTGGGAACTGTTCGATCCTGGCGATCCCCTGTTGGAGTCTACGTTGTTGACCTTGTCCCCTACGGACCAGACAGAGATAAGCACTTTGCTGACCAACGCTTCGGCTTATGTCACCGCCAATCCCGACTCAAGCCTCTACTCTGACTACGTGATTTATGTTCCGGTAGACGGTACCGAGAACCCGTTAAGCGATGGTCCGCCTCAGTATTTGATTGGGGATGCGCCCATACCTGAGCCCAGCAGCCTGATCCTGCTCGGAAGTGGCCTGCTCGGTCTTGCGGCCCTCTTTTACAGCAAAAAGCGGAGTAGCTTGAAAGCGTAGTGGCTTGAAAAACCTCTGCGCGCGCCTGAACTGAGACTTTTGGTAGTACGAATCCGCTGTCGGTCTGCCTTGGAAAGCGTTATTGCTCGTCTCAGCCGTGGTGTGGAAGAGTGAGCTGCGGTCTTTGCCGTTCTTGAAGAAGATTGAACGGTTGTGCAGCGGCGCAAGACTTTCCGGGAGCATCCAGGTAATTCTGCACTGGTTCCATTGTTTTACTGATGCTGTTGAGCAGGCTGCCTCCCATCGTGTTAAGATTTCTTCGGATGGTTCACAGGTTGTTGTCAGGCGGCGCCGGTCTTCGAGGATCCAGTATCCTTTGGAGAATCACCAGAAAGGATTTGCACGTGACGAAAAACCTTCTGAAGTACGCACTCGTGGTGTTGGGTCTTGCGCTCGGTACATGCTCCACCGCTCATGCTCTTGTATTCAGGCATGTCCCCGAGGTTGATCCGAGTATCGCGATCAGCGCCCTCACGCTGCTTGCGGGGTCGCTCGCGGTCCTGCGCATTCGGCGCAAGAAGTAGACGGAACAAACACCGAAGCTGATGATGAACCCGAACCGCGTCTCGACGGGGAAGAGCCATTCCCAGTCAAGGCGGTTTTTTCTTTTGCCCCGCTATCTTCTTGGCCGCCTCTATTTATTAGCTGCAATTCTTGCGCTGGAAGCCGTGTTCGTGGTCGGCGCTCTCCACATTGTAAAGATTTTCCAACTGGGCGTGACTCCAGTCGCTACCGTTTCCTTTGCAGTGTTCCTGGGCCTCGGGCATCCCTGGTTGAAGGCCCAACGAGAGAATATCCCGTTCGGGTTCATCTTCTTTGACGGCTACCTGGCTTGTGTTGCCGCCGCAATCTGCATCCAATTCCTGACCGCACTCCACGGGGGCGATCTTCGCTTCTCCCATGCCGCGGCTTACGCCATCATCGCGACGTTTCTATTGAAAGTTCCCTTGCTGGCTTTGGCCTGCGTTCCGCTCCGCACCTGGCTCAGGATGCTACGCGCTACCAGTCCGTTGTGGCTCTATGCCACTCTTGGTGGTATGGCCGCATCGTTTTTGACTCACCCGGCGCAGGGCTTATGGACCGCATCGGGCTCCAATCCCGTTCGCATCGTGCAGACCGCTACCTTCGATTCGGTGCAGGCGGTTCTTCGGCGTGTTCTGCCCGATGCCACCGCCGATGCCGCCAACCTCACGATTGAAACTCCTCGTTATTCGATTATTATTGCCCGTGGTTGTTCCGGGATGGAGGGTCTTGGACTGGTTCTTGCCTTTACTTCCATCTGGCTTTGGTATTCAAGGAAAGAGACCCGCTTCCCGCAGGCGCTTCTTCTCATCCCCTGCGGACTGGTATGTATATGGGTGCTCAATGTCGTCCGGCTTTGCGCTCTGTTCCTCATAGGCAATTCGGGCAATGATGAAATCGCTGAGGTAGGCTTCCACTCCCAGTTCGGCTGGATTGCATTTACCGCTGTCGCACTGGTTTTTTCCATGACTACCCAAAAACTTTCCTGGGTGCGAAAGGTTCCCTCCTCCGCTTTACACGCCGCCGGCCAGCCTCGAAGTGGCGGAGTGGAGATCGTCGCGGGCGCATCGGAGCAACAGGGCGAACACCACGGAGAATCCCCGGCCATTCGCGCATATCTGGTTCCGTTTCTTGCCATACTGGCCGCATCGTTTGTCTCCAAGGCGGCCTCCGGCTACTTTGAATGGCTGTATCCATTGCGTTTTGTTGCCGCGGCCATCGTCCTCTGGTACTTCTGGCCGGAGTTGAAAAAACTCAACTGGCGCTTTGGCTGGTTCGGGCCGGTCGCCGGCGCGGCTGTCTTTCTGGCGTGGATGGCGCCATCCTGGTTTGCGTTTTTTGGGTGGACGCATCAACATGCAGACAGTCCTCTGGGCCCGGCGCTGGCGGCGCTTTCGCCCACTGCCCGCTGGACCTGGATTGTCTTCCGCGTGGCCGCCGCCGTGGTCACCGTGCCCATCGCCGAGGAGCTCGCCTTTCGCGGCTATCTGGCGCGCCGGTTGATCAGCCGGGAGTTTGACAGTGTCTCCTTTACCAGCCTGACGCTGTTCTCCATTTGCCTGTCCTCTGCTGTCTTCGGCCTGGAGCATATGAAGGATTTTATGGATTGGCAACACCTGGCGCTCGGCACTCTGGCCGGCCTGGCGTTTGCCGCCGCGCTGCGCTGGCGGGGACGCATGGGCGATGCCGTCATAGCGCACGCCG
>JBAVYF010000447.1:0-3189 GCA_049698655.1 Occallatibacter sp.
AGCCGGGCAAGCCGCTGGACGCGCTGCAGATGGGGCAGATGAAGCGGCGCATCGTGGATGGGCTGGTGCACAAGACGCTGGACGCGATCTTGAGGGAGAATCCCGACCTGCCGGGGCGGCGCATGATTGCGCGCTGGATGATGGAGGACACGGGCTTTAGCCGTGAGTGCGTGATTGCGCGGCAGGAGCACGCCCAGGGGCTGCTCGAGTTGATTCAGGCGGAGCTGCTGACCGCGAAGGATCGCAACGAGGCCTACGCGGCGCAGGTGAAGGCGCAGCACATGCAGTGGTACGTGAGCAAGATTTTGCCGCAGATTTACGGCGACCGGTTGGAGATCGACCACAAGGTGGAGCGGGTGATTCTGCCGCCCAACCCGCAGGATCTGCCGGAGCTGAAGGAGCCGACGATCGCGGGACTGATTGAGGCCAGCACAATTTTGCCGGGGACGGCGAGGCCGAGCAACAGTGGTCAGTGATCAGTGGTCAGTGGTCAGAAAGGCATCACGATGGGGGCGAAGACGGGAATTGAGTGGACGGATTCGACGTGGAACCCGTTCATCGGGTGCAGCCGGGTGAGCGAGGGCTGCCGACACTGCTACGCGGAGCGGCTGGCGGGGCGGTTCAGCGCTAAGACCGATGGCGTCTACGCGGGCACGACGAAGGCCGTCAACGGGCTCCAGGTCTGGACGGGCAAGATCAACCGCGCGCCGGAAGAGACACTGCTGAAGCCGCTGCATTGGCGTCCCTTAGTTGAGGGATGTCGCGGATTGGAGAAAAGCGGCGTTCTGCATGATCCGAGACTTGTCTGCCGCGATTGCGTTAAACGACCGCGGCGCATCTTCGTGAACTCCATGAGCGACCTGTTTCACGAGAACGTGCCAGATACGTGGATCGATCAGATCTTCGCGGTGATGGCGCTGTGTCCGCAGCATGTGTTTCAGGTGCTCACGAAACGGCCGGAGCGGATGCTGGCGTACTTTGCGCATGATGGGGGTTTTGGACGATGGGGGTACATCGAAGGCTGCGCGCGAAAGATAGCAGCCGAACTGAAAGCGCCAAAGCCGCCAGCGGGCACTACGCTCGCGATTTGGGGCGGGAGGAACCTCCCGAACGTTTGGCTGGGCGTGAGCGTGGAGAACCAGGCGGCGGCGGATGAACGCATTCCGCTGCTGCTGCGGACGCCGGCGGCGGTGCGGTTTATTTCGGCGGAGCCGCTGCTGGGGCCGGTGGACCTGGAAGAGTTGCCGAGCGCCAGCGGCATAGGACGTTACCTCGACTCGCTGAGTAACGCTGGCGTCGACAAGGGCGCACTGATCCCTAATAAGCTCGATTGGGTGATTGCCGGCGGGGAGAGCGGGCCTGGCGCGCGGCCTATGAATCCCGATTGGGCGCGGAGCCTGCGGGACCAATGCGTGGATGCCGCTGTGCCGTTTTTCTTCAAACAATGGGGTGAGTACAGCCCAAAAAATCGTCGCGAGGATTTGCCAGCGCATCCGACAATGGTCTGCGAAGCAAAAGGCGACGTGCTCTTGACTATCGAGGGCAAGATTGAGACCTTCGATTCCTGTGGCGGCGTTGGCGACCACGCAGTGATGGAACGTATCGGCAAGAAAGCCGCCGGCGCGCTGCTCGACGGGCGAGAGTGGAAGCAGTTCCCGGCTTGCCGCGCCGAAACGCAATGCAGGCGGGAGGTGTAGAAGTGGCAGAGCTTTTGGGGTCAGTGAGTTATGTGATGTTAAACAAAAACGGCAACCCTCACCGCGTTAGATGGCCGCGTGGGGTTTTTCGTTTCCGGCGCAGGCAGTACGTCTGGGTCCGGGATCACCCACACAAAAGCAGGGGTGGCTTCACGATTATCAGAGCCCAGGTTCGTGAACGACATCTGCATGAAGATCGTCATCCCTTCTATCCGAACGGCGAAGGTTATGCATTGGACGGTCAACTTTGGTGGGATTGTTACCCTGGCTGCCGAGTTTTTGCATCACGGGCGTTAGCAATTGCTGGAAGGGTCGGAAAGATTGGGAAATAAATGTCTTTAGACGGCCAATTCGATCTGCGGAACTGGGAGCCGACGCCGAAGAACGCGCGCATCCGGCAGAGCCGCGCGCCCAACCGGCTGCGGGTGGGCGGCACCGGATCGTCGAAGAGCTCCGACGCGCTGATGGAGGCGATTCAGAGTTACCTGCTCTACTGGGACGGGATGGCCGGATTGTGGCTGCGGCGCAACTATGGCGATCTGGAACGCTCGGTGATCCGCGACCTGCACGAGTTTGTGCCTAACGAGCTGTTCAAGTACAACAAGGGCAACAAGATCGCCACCTTCTACAACAAAAGCACGCTGACCTTCGGGCATATGGATAACAACTCCCAGAGCGACTTGGCGCAGTATCTGTCGGCGGCGTTCCCGCTGATCGTGATTGACGAGTGCGGGCAGATTGCCGGCGAGGCCTATAGCTGGCTGAGCACCCGCAACCGCCTGAATCCCGGCTGCAAGCTGGGGCCGCGGGGCACGCTGCCCACGCCGGTGATGATTGCCTGCACCAACCCCATCGGCGCGCACTGGCCGTGGTACCGGACGCAGTTTGTGGAGAAGCGGCCGTGGGAGATCCCCGAAGGCGCCAAGAGAGACGACGCCGGCCGCTACTGGATGGAGCGCGACGGGACGCCGATCTGCATCTACGACCCCAAGGACTGGGAGTATGTGCATACCACGCTGATGGACAATCCCCACCTGATGAAGCGCGACCCCACGCTCTATCAGCGCCTGATGGGCCTGCCCAAAGATCAGCGGGAGAAGCTGCTGTTCGGCAACCTGGACGCGGTGAGCGGGCAGTATTTCGACTGCTGGGACCCGGACGTGCATATCGTAGACCTGCGCACGGACCCCAGCGCGATCCGCTGGGAGGCGCGGCAGCCGAAGTGGATGGGGATGGATGCGGGGCGGGCGCACTACTCGGCCGCCGACTGGTTTACGCGCGCCAAGGTGCGGCCCAAGCTGGGCGGGGACTGGCAGGACAAGATCGTGGTCTACCGGGAGCGCGTGGAGAAGGGCAAGGATCACGACTGGTGGGCCGACGAGTTGGCGCGGCTGAGCGTGAATCGCTGGGAGGGCTACGACCGCGACAACAATCCCGTGACCAAGGGCAAGCGCGAGAAGATCGAAAGCATTTACTACAGCCACGAGCAGTT
>JBAVYF010000448.1:0-11442 GCA_049698655.1 Occallatibacter sp.
TGCACGCGAATCTTCTGCGGCACGCCGTTGTCTTCCAGCACAAAATCCTGCGGCTTGAGACCGTAGACAACACCCCCGCCCGGCTTTTCCACCAGCGTCGGCACCAGCACCTCATTGGCCGTCACGCGCAGGGTCGGCGCATCGGAGTGGGCCGTGGGCATCGGTTGCGGAGGCTCAATGGGAGGCATCTGCTGCGCGCCGGCGACCCCAGCGGCCAGAAGCAATACCGTGATTGCTGAACAATATATGCGGAATGAGCCGAATCTCATGTGGAAGGAACTCCTAGCAATAAACAGCAGCAAAAGGCCAAACGTCTCTTCTCACTTGTATTTCGCAATAAGGAAGTAGTAGGCCACGTAAAACCAACCTAGGATTCCATGCAGCAGCGCCCACCAAAACGAATGCCACTTTGCCCACGAAATCACAAGAGCGAATGCAGATCCGAAGCCAATGCCTGTTGAAACAGCGTTCTTATTCCCCATCTTCAATCTTTCGTTCCTCGCGTCCAGGAGGTAACGGTTGCGAATGAACCCCGCATCCTGCGAGATGCGGGGTTCATTCAAATGTTACGGCCG
Source organism: Occallatibacter sp. (assembly GCA_049698655.1). Taxonomy (GTDB): domain Bacteria; phylum Acidobacteriota; class Terriglobia; order Terriglobales; family Acidobacteriaceae; genus Telmatobacter. Next base: position 576 of record JBAVYF010000448.1, read on the forward strand.
CACATGCCTCAAGCTGATCCCTGTTCCCTGATCCCTGTTCCCTGTTTTTCTGCCTTCACGCTCGTTTGTGCACTTCTTTGTCCGTATGGCCGATCCATGCCAGGTAGCTCAAAAGCTCCCAGCGGGAGGCCCAGAAAAAGCTCAGAATGTCCTTGGTCGTCAGCGTTTCCGCTCGCTTTCCGCTATAGGTCTCTACCCGCCAGCGCACATATTCGCTCCGCCACGGAGCCAGCCGGTGGCCGCGCGTCGCATTCCAGAGAAAACGGAGTGGCTTGAACATGGTGAGCCCCTTCGCATTGAGTATAGATGGTGAGGCGAGGACGAGTATGAATTGCAATATGGCGCGCAAGCGCCGCCCGCCTGGACGGCCAGTCCCCGCAGGTGGTTACGCCGGCAGCTTGCTGAACAAATCATTCGAGGATGAATTCAACTGCGCGATCACATCCTCCAGCGCCGTCTGCTGTGTTTCGGCCAGAGAAAGTTGAGTGGAGATCGTCGGAATGTCGGCCTGCATCAGGTTGGTCTGCGCGGTAGTCAGCTGGGTCTGCACGTTGGTCACAGCGTCGGAAGCGGCGCTGACCTGCGTGATCGAGTTGTCGATGGTCACGCGCTGCTGGGAAACATAGTTCAGCGCCGTGCTCAATGCCGTCGTGTCGTTCACCGCCTGGGCGGCGTTGACGGTACCGCTGGAATAATCGGCGATCAGGCTATTCAGCGCGCCAAAGACGCTGTTTGACCCCGTGCCCAGGAAAATCTGGTCGCCCGGCACATTCAACTGGATCTTTTGCCCGTTGGGCGACTCAAGATAGTTCACATTTTCGTCGCCGTTATAGGTGGTAACGGCCGGCGATGTGGCAGTCGAAGTGGTGAAGGGGGCAGTGGAAGTCTGTCCGCCGGCAAAGATGTACTGGCCCTGATAACTGGTGTTGGCCAGCGAAGTTATCTCGTTCAGTATGCCCGAAATCTGGTTTCCGATGGACTTTACGTCGCTGGAGTTCATGGTGCCGTTGTTCGCGCTGGTGGCTAGCGAGATGGCCTGCGTGAGCTGAGTAACCACGCTGCCCAAAGCCGAATCAGCCACCTGCAACTGGCCCGTAACCAGATTCGCGCTTTGCGTAAACGAGTCGTCCTGCTGAATCTGGTTGAGCAGCAGAACATTCTCCCCCGAGGCCACCGGATCCTGGCTCAGCGAGGTCACGCGCACCCCGCTCGACAGTTCAGACGACAACTGTTGCTCGCTCGCCTGGGCCTGATCGAGCGAACCCACCAGATTCGTAACATAAAACGGATCCACCCGCATCGCATTCCTCCACTCGCCTGAACGGCTCTTCCGCCTCGCGTCGCGCACCTCTGCGCTTTTGGCCTTAGGAAACCGCCGTTTGATCCCCCAGGTTCAACGCTGCTGCCAAGACCGTGTTCAGCATCGCAAACACCTGGGAGGCCGCCTGATAACTGCGCTCCAACGTGGTCATGGATGAGGCTTCGTCGTTCAGATTCACTCCGCTGAGCGCATCATTCTGCGTCTGCAACTGGGTTACCGAGGCGTTCTGCGCCGTGTTCTCCGTTTGCACGCTGGAAACCGTCGAGCCCAGCGTGGTTACAAAATTCGAGTAGTAATTGGTCGGCGTTTGGCCGTTCACAATCGATTGATTGGCCATGGCGGCCATGGCCGTGGCATTCGAGTTGTCGCCCGTTCCATCCCCCGCGCCGGCGGCGGCGATCTGGTTCGGATCGGTCATTACCACGCTCATGCTGGCCGCGCTGCCCGCCACCACGGTCGGTTGGCTGAAAATGTACAGCGGATTGGCTACCGTGCCGGTAACGCCATCCAGGTCCGTTCCCGCGTTGTTCTGCGTATTGACCGCCGTGGAGATGCTGTAGGCCAGTTGATCGAGCGAGCTGAGCGCGCTGGGAATGTCCTGGTCCCGCGCCGTCAGATAACCGCCCAGTGAGCCGCCGCCCGAGGCCAACTGCGAGGTTATATCCGTATTGCCCAGAAAGAAGTCGGTGACACCGTTCACCATGCCGGTGGTCAACTGGTAGCTCGTCCCCTCGGAGACCAGCAACTGGCCCGAGGTCGTGGTGATGGCCAGTCCGTTGTTCTCGGTCGTAATCTGGTTGATCCCGATCAACTGCGAAAGCTGGCTCAGATCCTCCTGCCGCTGGTCTTCGAGTGTCCCCGCATCGGCATTGGGCGAGGTGGTCTGAATCTGCTGATTGAGTTGGGCGAGGGCTGTGGTCAGCGAGTTCACCTGGCTGGTCTCCCCGGCCGCCTCCTGGTCCAGAGCCGACCTCTGAGAATTCAGGCTGGCCGCAGCATTGGAGATGTCGCCGGCCAGCGTACCCGCCGTCGAGAGTACATTCTGGCGTAGCGCGTTATTGGTGGGATTGGCCTCCAGCGACGAAAACGAATTGAAAAAACTGGTGATGTCGCTGCCAATATCTCCGGCTTTCGAACTCGATGAACCTGAGTCCGGCGTGAACAGAGCCTGAAGCGTATTCAGCGCCGTCAGCCGCGAGCCGGAGGCCGAGGCCAACTGCTGCTGCTGGTCCAGGCGCGACTCCAGCACTCGGTCCCGCTCGGATGTGGCGCCGGTTTCCGTCACCCCTTGACCATACGAGACTCCCCCAATGCTGATCGGCTGATTCTCCTGCCAGTTGGACTTCTCTTCTGTATAACCCGGAGTGTTGGCGTTGGCCACGTTGTTGGCCACAACATTCAGGGCTTCCTGATTGGCGTCCAGAGCCTGCGACATGATGCTGAATGCGGAGTTAATTGTCCCCATGCCTGCTCTCCGTTCGCCGCCATTGCTGAACTTGCGACTCGCCGTATGCCAAGCGGCCTTCGCGATACTCCAGCCGGCCCGCGCGCAACTCCCGCAGGCGGTTCATCACATTCAGGTTGGCCCGCGTCGCTTCCAGCACCCGCGCGAAAACCGCCATATCTCCCGCCGCCTCTTTGGACTCAAAGGCCAAAGCTTGCCGGTCCGCCGCATCCCCTCGCTCCAGTTCGCGGTTCAGAGCCTGGCAAGACAGCGCCAACTCCTCCAGCCGCTCCGCATCCAGCCGCGCCAGCGCCTGCGAGGCCTCAACAACCAGCTCCTTCAGCAACGGACGTCCGTGGCGCTCTCCAATCTCCTGCAATGCCATCGCTCCTTTCGCTGCCACTATGCCCGCTCTCCCAAATCGCTCTGTGAATAGTTCCGTGCCCCATCCTTTCGCCTTTTTTCTGGCGAAAGGGTGGGAGCCCGCAAACCTACTCCTGGCCGCCCAGCATCGAATCCACAACCTTCGAGGCCACGGCTCCGGCCGGTACGTTGTAGCTTCCCGCCGCCAGCGCCGCCTGTATGTTGGCCACCTTGTCCATGCGGACTCCCGTGTCGCTGGCCGTCTGAGAAACCTCGCTCCCCGCGCTGCTGAAGGTCGCCCGATCACTGCCCAGCGCGCTCCCGCCCGCCGTGGCGCCGCTTTTCGGCTGTTGCGTGGCTGCCGGTGTTGCCGCGGGCGTTCCCAAAAGCGACTTCAACCCTTCAAGACTGCTGCGAATATCCATCACCCACTACTCCTTGCCTGCTTCATCGGCATATTTACTAATCACTCTAGTCATTTGTTTGAGTTGATTACAGTATTACCGTGCAAACTTCCGGTTACCCCGGTCGTCACATGCTTGTTACCCGCAGAAGAAAGTTGCCGCACGATGCTGGTCGCAATCCCAAACCCTCCCTGCTCGCTCAGAGCCTGCCCAAACGCCTCCGATGCAAAAGCTCCCAGCGCTCCGCCCGAGCCGGAAGCCGTATCGCCGTCCTCCCCATCGAGGCCGTTCCCGCTTGTCAACGGCTTCAATAACTCCTGCATCATCTGCGCCTCAAACTCGTGCGCCGCCTTCACCAGCCTGGGCTGCGGCGTGGCCTGAGACGAAATCTGTTCCGCGCCGGCCGTGGCCTCCGCCGTCGCTGCAATCGAGAGCATCCCCGCGCCTCCTTACAGAACTTCCAGGTCGGCCTCCAATGCGCCGGCCTCCTTCATCGCTTGCAGGATCGAGATCACATCCCTCGCGCCCGCTCCTGTTCGTTGCAATTCCTGAACCAAATCCTCAACCGTGGCGCCTTCTTTCAGATCAATACGGTTCACCGGCTTGTCGGTAGCCTGCACGCTCGTCTGCTGAACCACCTGCGTCGTTCCTGCTGATCCCGGATTGGGCTGCGAGACCTGGGTCACGGCAATCACGTTCACGCTCAATCCACCATGCAGAATCGAAACCGGCTGCAAGCGCACCGTGCCTCCGATCACCACCGTTCCTGTGCGCTCGTTGACCACCACCCGCGCCCGCGGATAAACGTCCACCTCGACGCCCTCCACCTTGTCCAGCAACGCCGCCATCTCCTCGCCCGGCACGGGCGTTACCTCCACCCGGCGGCTATCGATCACACGCGACCGCCTGGCGCCCAGCGCCTTGTCAATCGACGCAGCCATCCGCTCGGCGGTATGGAAGTCCGCATCGTTGAGCACCACGCTGACCACCTGCATCTGCTTCAGTTCAAAAGGCACCGGCCGCTCCACCAGCGCCCCGCCGGGAACCCGCCCAGTGGTCGGATGGTTCGACAACTTGGTATTGCCCCCGCCCGAGGCCATGTACCCGCCCAGCACCAGCGACCCCTGGGCCTGGGCGTAAATCTGCCCGTCCGGGCCGTAGAGCGGGGTCATCAACAGAATGCCCCCTTCGAGCGAGCGCGCGTCCCCGGCCGAGGAGACCGTGATATCCACCTTGTAGCCGGGCCGGCTGAAGGGCGGCAGCGTAGCCACCACAAAGACCGCCGCCATGTTCTTGACCTGCATGTTGCTGGCGCTGTTGGAGCCCGTCTGAGGAACCGTGATGCCCATCCGCTCCAGCGCCGAGACGAGCGTCTGCGCCGGGAATACTGTCTGCGAGCTGTCCCCGGTCCCGCGCAACCCCACCACCAGCCCGTAGCCCACCAACTGATTGTCCCGAATCCCTTCGATGGTCGCCACGTCCTTGATCCGCGCCAACTGCCCCGCAGCCTCGGCGTAAACCGGCGACTCAAATAGCGTCAGCGCCACAGCCACAAGTAGCGCGGCGGCCAATGCAACCCCCCGCCAGAAGCTTGCGCCCCTCTCGCCTTCCATCGTTCTTGTGCTCGCCACGCGCATCCGAGTCCCTATGTCCCTAGCCCCTAGTCCCTAGTCCCTATTCCCTAGTCCCTGTCTTTAGAACACCAGCAGCTTCTCCAGGAAGCGCACCACCGGGTTCTGCCGGTAAGTGGAATCGTTCACGATGCCCTTGCCGGTCACTTCCAGTTCCAGATCGGTCATGGCCGTCGACTGCACCTGATTCTGCGCGCTCACGTCCTCTGGGCGCACCAGGCCGCGCAGCTTGATCAACTGCGTCTGCTGCGAGAAGGTCAACTGGCGCGTGGCCTGCACCACCAGCATCCCGTTGGGCAAAACGTCCACCACCTCGGCGCCGAAGGTCGTCGCAAGACTCGAGTTGGTCGTGCTCTGACCCTGCGCCGCCAAACCCGAGGCCGCGGTCATGCCCAGCAAGTTCTGCAGGGCGTTCGAGGTCTTGAGCTTGCCAAACAGCGAGGTCAGCCCGGAGCTGGCGTTCGAGGCGCGGGAGTTCTTCACCTGCCCGTCGGTCGAGGCCGCCAGGCTTTCAGTCACCACGATCGAGACCACATCGTGCAGCCGGACCGCCTTGGCGTCGGTGCCCAGCCGCACCAGCCGGCCCTCCGGAGACCAGATCGAGCCCGGCGTCCGTACCTCCGCCGCCTGCTGCGCCCGTACCCGTTCGATGTAGTTCTTCAGCGCCGTCTCGGGCGGGGTTGCCTTGCCCGCAATCCCCGGCGCAGCTTTTTTCTTGCTGCCGATGGCATCAACAGGCTGCACGGCGAAAAGCGTCATCGCCGCCAGCAAAATCCCGGCCCTCAGCAAGCTCAATCTCATCGCCGCGCTCCCGCCCCGGGTTGAAGAGCCGCGCGGCCCGGCCCCAGCGCTACGGCCCGCACTACATTGCCGCCAATCGTCAACCGCACATCGAGTGCAGCGCCAGCAGCGGCCGGGTTCAGAGCGCGTGCCTCCAGAACCGCATCGACTCGCGCCGTATGCTCCTCGACAATCAGCCGGTCCCCGGCGCGAATGACGGGCTGGAACACAGCTTCGCCTGTCTCTCCCGCCACCCGCAGGGTCGCGCCGCCAGACGCGCTGCGATGAGCCGCAACTAGAACCAGGCGCCCCGGTCCTCCCGGAGCCTGTTCATTGCGCATCAACAGCCAGCGGTCCCCGGTGTGCGGGTCGTCGATCTCGCGAACAATCTCCCCCTGCATCGCGCTCCGCGCAACATCCGAAGCCAGCCCTCCTGATGAGAGCAGAACCTGAGCGCCGGGCACGGCGGGAGACTGAGCAATGGCAAACGAAGCCGACCCAAGCGCCAGCGCCACCCACCACCGGAAGCCCGTGCCCCTTGCGCCTTCCACCGCTCTTGTGCTCGCAACCCGCATCCGCGATCCCCGCGTCCTGGTCCCTAGTCCCTAGTCCCTAGTCCCTGTTTAGTGGATCATATTGTTGACCTGGGAGTACATGTCGTCCGCGGCCTTGATGACCTTGGAGTTCGATTCGTAGGCCCGCTGCGCCAGCACCATCTGCACGAACATGCTCACCACGTCCACATTCGAGTTCTCCAGGTACCCCTGCTGCAGAGTGCCCAGGCCTTCCGTTCCTCCGGGGTTGCCCAGCACTGGGTCGCCGGAGCTCAGCGTGGCCTGCAACAGATTCGAGCCCATGCTCTCCAGGCCCCCCGGGTTGGGGAAGGTGGCCAGTTGAATCTGCCCCAGTTGCGATGGATTCTGCTGCCCCGGCAGCGTCGCGTTCACCACCCCGTACTGGGTGATGGTGACCGCCGTGGCATTGGCGGGAATCGTAATGGTGGGAATGATCGGGTCGCCGTCCGTGGTCACGATCGTCCCCTGGTTGTTCAACTGAAACTGCCCGGCGCGGGTGTAGGCGATCGACCCGTCCGGCCGCTGCACCTGGAAAAACCCGCTGCCCTCAATGGCCACGTCGAGTGGATTGGAGGTCTGGTTCAGCGACCCTTGCGTCATGATCACCTCGGTGGCCGCCGATTTGGTGCCCAACCCTACCTGCAGTCCCGCCGAGACCGTCGACTGGCTCTGCGCGGCCCCCGGCGTCACCAGGTTCTGGTAGACCATGTCCTGAAACTCCAGGCGCAGCTGGCGGAATCCCGTAGTCGAAGAGTTGGCCAGGTTGTTGGCAATCGTGTCCAGGTTCAACTGCTGCGCGCTCATGCCGCTGGCTGCGGTATACAAAGCTCGAATCATTACGGCTCCTTTCAGTCGCCCGTTAACAGTGGCCAGTGATCAGCTATTTCAATGGCTCAAGAAACCTCAGCACAAGTCCAGATTGTGTCAGGGCACGACTTTAGTCGTGCCGCAAATCCTGCCATATCGACTGGGCTTTAGCTCCTGAGAAAATGTCGGCTTTGCAAAATTCATCTCGCCCATCTCCAATTCCACTGTCACTGATAACTGACAACTGTTCACTGTTCACTGACCACTGTCCACTGGCGTCACACCTTGGGCAGGTCCTCGGTGGCGATCTTGTTGAACTCGGTGTGGAAGACGGTCAGCGCCCGTTGCATCATCTCCGCCTCGCGCTGCACCAGAATCAGTTTCAGCGTCCCCGGAATCACGCCCTGGTTGGCAGTCTCAATGGCGCCCTGGTGAATCGCGGCATCCTTGGAGATCGCCGGCTTGACACCCACAGGGGCGATATAGCGGTTTGCGCCTTCAGGCGTTAGCTGCGTTCCACTTGGAAATGTGAAAACGCCCACCGTGGCCACCACACCGCCGGCCACAGAAAGCGCTCCATCGGCTCCCACCGACACCTGGCCCGGAGGAACCGAAATCTGTTGACCGGCCGCCGACAGCACCGGATCGCCCGCTGTCGTCACCAGTTGTCCGCCCGGTGTGCGGTGAAAGCCGCCATCGCGGGTGTAACGCGGGCCGTTGGGAGTTTGCACCTGAAAGAAACCCTCGCCTTCAATGGCCAGATCGAGCGGATTACCGGTCTGATCCAGAGAGCCCTGGCCCAGGTTGAGCCGGTCGCCGCCCAGCAGCCCATAGTTGTTCACCGTCCTCCCCAACTGCGAGTCCTGGGCGTCCGGCCCCATCAGCACCGAACGGAAGTACTCCTGCTCGGACCGGTAGCCGGGGGTCTGAGCATTGGCCAGATTGGTGGCCGCAATGTCCAGGGCTTGAGTGCGCGCCACCAGCCCGGTCAGCGCCGCATAGTACCCACTGTCCATCGAACGCCCCTCCTGGAATACAGGGAGACATTGCAGGTGAAGGACCGGAAGAGAGAAGGAGAGATTAGAGATACATCAGAATTGAAGAACAGGGACGTAGGGACTAGGGAATAGGGATCAGAGATCGGAAAACCAGGCTGACACCAGCCTTTAGCTGTTAGCTGTCGCTAGTCCCTAGTCCCTATTCCCTAGTCCCTGTCTTACTGCAGCCCATCGCAGATAATCGTGACCTCGAAGCAGGCGTCGTCGAACCGGTACCGGTGGTGGAGCTTGAACTCGGGAGCCTGAACGTGCAGGTGATAATCTCGCCCCGTGATTACGGCCGGCACCGACAGGCCGGTGTTGGCCGCGAGATCCGGCACCTTGCCCTTCCACGCTCCGGCCAGCATATTGCAGATTTCGCCGATCCCGTCCTTGACGGTATCGTCAATCTCCTCAAACTCCATGCCCGTCATGTGCGCGGCGATCTTGATGGCCGCCGAGCCCCCGCTGCGGAAGACACAGGCGCCGCTCAACAGGCCGCCAAAGCCCACCACCGCGGTCACCGACTCCGCTTCGGCGATCTCCGCCGGTCCCGGCGAACGCTGGCAGTTTACCCCCAGCATCAACTTGAAGACCTCTTCCACGCTCTCATCCAGATTCCTTGGGTCGGAGACCAGATGCACGGACTCCCGCAACGATAGCGCCATCGCACGCTCCATTCCTTTCTTTCCGCTTTCCCGCGCTCCCGCTATCGCGGCTTTGCGCACGCCATTCAGCAGCACACCGATGCCTCCCGGTTACGCCGCATTCAACAACGGCAGCACTCGTTCCTTCACCTGCTCGGCCGTGAACGGCTTGCGGATGTATCCCTGCGCTCCGGCCAGAATGGCCTGCTTGACATGCTCTTCGCTCGACTCGGTGGTAATCATCACCACCGGGACGCCGGGAGCCAGGTTCTGCGCCCGGATCTGGCGCAGAAACTCCAGCCCATCCATCAAGGGCATGTTGATATCGGAGAGAATCAGGTCCACCTGTTGGCCCTTCAACAGGTCCAACCCATCGGTGCCGCTGCCGGCCTCGAACACCACCAGCGTGTCCAGACCCGCCTGGCGGAGCGAACGCTCCACAATCTTGCGCATCACCGAGGAATCGTCGACGATCAGGGTTCGAACTTCACTCATGCCCGGACTCCTCTGCTTTGGTGTCTATCGGCGTTTCCGGTCAATCCATGAGAGGCAATTCTTCCATTGCCCTCCAGTCTCCGTTTCAATGCGCTCCGATCGAGCAGATCAGATCCTGAATCGAGCCTCGCTCGGGCATCAATCCGCTTTGCGGCCGCCGCCACATCCGCAGCCACAGGCAGTCGTGAACCCGGACCAGCCGGGAAGCGACCGGCCGCACTTGTTCGATGGATTTTGAAAGCGCATGCGTCGCCGCCTGCTCCGAGACGGCCTCGATCAACTCCACGGCGGGAAACTTCGCGCTCAGCATGCGGGCGTGCGCCGGGCCGAAGAGCGACTCCTGCACCAGCCCGTTCTCCACCCGCAGTCCGCTCATCCGCTCGACAGCCAGAGACACAATCGGGTCCAGCCGGTCCTCAAATCCCAGATAAAGAAGCCGGCCCGCGGCCATGCGCAAGGGAAGCGCGCCGAAGGCGTCCACAAACAGCCGGGGCACCAGAACCGCAAGCGTCTCGGCATCGTGAAACTCCAAAGGCAGCACCGGGCATCTCCACTGCAGGCCCAGCGCTCGGGTGACTTGTAGCTCGCTCACTCCCTGCTGGCGCATCAGCCACTGGCCCAGTCGCCCTGCCTTGGCCGCCCGCTGCGCATCCAGCGCCTGGCGCAGTTGCCCGCTGGTGACCCAGCCCTGTTCGAGCATCACCAGGCCGAGCGGAATGCGATGCCGGTGACTCTCCGCAGCCAGGCCCCGGCCGTCCAGCTCACGGCGCACAGCCGAGGCCACCCGCGCCGCCGTGCAGGCGGCCGAGCAACTCCAACCACCCTCAAACACCGGCGCCTGGCGGCTGCGCCAAAGGTGCAGCCAGCCCGAACCGCAACCCTCATTGGCGCAGGTTACAAAGAGACCGCTCCGTGCTCTGGCGTGCGCCCCGGCGCGTGCGTACGCTTCCCGGTCAGCCAGCGGCGCCCCCGCGTCCGGAGTTTCTCTCGCCAGCCGCTCATCGAGGGCTGCCTCCGTATATGCCGGCCGGTCCGTACCGGCCAATCCCCGGCTCAGAACAGGCATCGGATGCTCTCCAGCCGCTTGCGGGGCGAGGCCACCTCGGTCACACGCAGGCCAAAGTTGCCGTTGACCAGCACCACCTCGCCGCGTGCCACGATCTTGTCGCCGACGATCAGATCCACCGGGTCGGCCACATTGCGATCCAGTTGCACCACGTCCCCGGGACCGAGATCGAGAATCTCGCCCAGGAGCAGCTCCTTGCAGCCGAAGCGCAGCGAAACCTCCAGCTCGACATCGAGCAGCAGATTCATTCCCGGGCTAAGGCCCGCGGGCGGCGCCTGCGCGGGGGCATCGGCTGGC
>JBAVYF010000449.1:0-5488 GCA_049698655.1 Occallatibacter sp.
GCCGCCCTGGGCGCGGGCGCCGAGATGGACGAGGTGCCAATCGGAGGCGAAGCCGTCGTGCGCGGAGTATTGGCACATGGGCGCTACGCCGATGCGGTTGGGCAAACTGATCGAACGAAGTTGAAGAGGAGAAAAAAGAGGATGGTTCATAGCTTAATGGATGCGGGTGAAAGGGGAGGGATTCGTGGTTTCCCATCCATGCGCCAGAAAGATGGCGCATGGATAGGGCACGGAGTGGATTCAGGCCTGAAAGTGCGCGGCACGTTCTACTGCTTTTTGAGGACGGCGGCGTTCTTTTCGTCGGCAAGAATGACGGATTCAATGTGGCGAAAGGCGGCGGCTTTGGAAGGAGGAATCTCGACCTGACGGACGACGTATTCGCGCTCGTAGTGGAGGAGATTTCCTTTGGCCGAGACAGCGGAGTGGTAGCTGGCAAAGTCGAGGTCGATGGCGACGGGGTCTGGAGTCTCATCGACGACATAGCCGGGAGGGATGGCGATGTCGAAGCTGTCGCGCCAGCGGCCGGTGGCGTCGAGGTCGAAGGGATAGACGCGCGGCTTATCGTCGAAGGGCAGAGCAAAGGAGCCGACCACGCGCGGGCGCACCAGCAGGAGCGGGCCGGCCTGATGCGAGTATTGACGAGCAGTCACCTTGTAGTGGAACTCGATGGGCTTGTCGAGGTCTGCCGGCTGGACGAATTGAAAAGCATCAAGGGTGACGCCGGGAAGGGTCGCAGCCACGTACTTCTCCCAGTATTCGCGCCGCTGCTTGTCGTCGGTATACTTGAGGAATTCGCGCAGATCGGCGCCTTTGGGGCCGATGGAAAAGCTATCGACCGAGCCGGTCAGGGTGCCGTCGGGCGCGAGGGTGAAGACGCCTTTGCGCTCTGAGCCATTGGCGTCGGGATCGAGCACCGGCAGGGCGATGATCTGGCTGGAGGGGCCTGCGGCAAGGGTTCCATAGCTGCCTTGCTCCTCAGAGGGCAGATTGCCGACGGGAGTGCGCTCGTCGGTGGGGTCGAAGATAAGGTAGCGCTTGCCGTCTTTGGCTTTGACGACGGCCTTGAGACGCGGGTCTTGCAGGTCGGCAGGAAGCTCGATGGCGGTAATCATGTGGTTGCCATATATAGATGATGGAGCCTCGGGATCAACAGCGCCGCGGCGGCTGTCCACATGTACGTAGAAGGCGTGGATACCGGCGACCTGGAGCATGGAGATGAGCAGGGTGGTTTTGTCTTTGCAGTCGCCGTAGCGATTGCGAAAGATGTCGGCTGCATGGTTAGCCTGCAAGTTACCAATGCCGCGCGCCACGATGAAGTAGCGGATGTTCTTCTGGATGTACTCGGTGATGCGGCTGAGTTTGGCGTAGAAGTCGGGCGCGCCAGCGATGAGTTCCTGTGTCTTGGTGGTAATCTCCGGCGAGGGGTCGGGACGGTTAGCCTCCAACGTGGTCATCCATTGCCCAATGGCGCGCCACTGGTTGTCTTTGCCATCGACGGCGGCATCGCCCCATAAGACGGACATACGCGCGGCGAGAGACGCCCACTCCGGATGGGACTTTACGTCGCGGAGGTCGAGGGCGGGCATATCTTTGATCTCCCAGCGCCAGTGGTTGGGAGAGACCTCGACGGGTTTGACGGGCGGAAATTTGTGCCATGCCGCAGAGTAAGAGCGGCCGGCGGGCAGGTCCACTTCGAGGGCCTGGAAGACGGCGGGAATGCCGCTCTGGAACTGCCAGACCGTCTCCTGGATATACGGTTTGAGCAACTCTTCGGACTCGCAGATAATGACGGAGCCGACATCGGCGGCGGGAGGATGTACGACACGGGCTTTGTAGGTGGAGAGCATGACAGGGATGCTGGTATCACCCACATCGACAAAGTCCGTATCCTGGGCCTGGTACTGCTTCTGGTCGGCGGCGATGGTCCACTCGCGGAAGTAGTTGACCTTCTCGTCTACGTCGTAGGCGACCTCACAGCTTTCGTGACGGCCATGCGGCTTGAGTATGCGAATGGCTTCACGCTCGCGCTCGACAGCGCGGCCCTGGGCGTCTACAGTTTCGAGGTACTCATCGAAAAGGACGATAGTGGCGGCGTCTTTGGCGTAGGCGGGCGTGGGAGTTTTGGCGGCGTCGAGGCCCCACTGCGGAGGATCCATCTTATCTTTGCCGAACCAGTTAGCCAGGCTGGGTTTGCAGAAAAAAACAAGCAGAGCGGCCATGAAAACACGAACTATGCAGGAAGAAAGCGGAATTTTCATCATCAGTTTCCTTTGGCGGCAGGGGTACGGGTGAGCACGAGTTGCTGTTGATCGGCAGTGGCGACTTTCTGGTAGAAATCGTGGAGGTCAGAGTATTCCTTAGGGTCGAGCAGCGTGAAGTTGTAGGCCAAGGCGCGCTGCACTTTGACCGAGCCATCTTTTGCGCTGAAGCCGATCTTCAGCATGGCGTGATCGGGCCAGGCGACATTGGTGGGCTGCGGTGTACTTTCGACGTTGAAGCCGGGCGGAAGATTGTACGTGACTTCGTCTTGCTCCATCTTCGGGAAGTGGACATCGACTGGAATGACGCGCTTGTCGAGCGCAACAAAGGGGTGTTTGGCGCGGGATTCAAAGAAGAGTCCAGGCAAGAAGAAGTGCTTGCCGGTCACCGTGCCAAGGCTGCCGCTGACCTGAACGATGCCGATAAGGTTGCTGCTGTAATCCTCGAGGCCCAGGAAGTGATCAAAATCTGCCTGCACGCCTTCGGGGAGATAGTCTCGCATCGACTCATTGAACTGCTTCTTCACCTCAGCCTCGTCGTTCTTCAGCGTCAGTTGCCGCCAATAGAGCGCTTCCTGACCGTCCATCACGAAGCGGATGGCTCCCTTCACACCGCCTGTATCGTCGATGTCGAGATTGGCGACGCGCTGGACGGTCGAGCTCTTGTAAATGGTCGCGGGAGTGGTGGCAATAACGGCGGTTTTGTCCGAGAGCCGTAAACCGGAGGCCAAGGAGTGCTTCCAATGCAATAACCCGAAGGAGCACATCTTTTGGCCGGGATCGAGGTAAACTTCCTTGCCGCCCAATTCGACAACTACAATGAAATCGTCCAACTGGTAAGTGGAAGGATAAGCCGCATCAAACATGGCGCGGCTGCGATCGACCACCTTCATGGGCCAGACCTTGAGCCCAGCGGCGCGGGCCAGCGCGGCGTAGAGCAGCGCGATCTCGTCGTCCGTACCGCTCTGCTGCTTCCACACATCCTCCGCTTTATTGATGTCTTTCAGCTTATCCTTCTTACGCTCAGCATGGGATTTATAGCGGGTGAAGCGCGTGTTTTCCAGTTTCTGGACAGCGGCGTAGATTTTGACGGCCTTCTGCTCATCGGTGTCGCTCGGAGAGACGATCTCGGCGACGTTTTTTTTAAGATAGCCGGTCGGTTTGGTAAAATCCAGCACCCATTCAGCCCAGCTCTTTTCCGCGAAGTCCCAGAATTCCTTGCCAGAGGCGAAATGAGAGTAGTAAAACTCGACGCGCCACCGCAGGGTGTTCAGCGGCGGCATCCAGTCCTCGTCGGGCTGAGGCGGGACGTCGTCGACATCCATCGTGAAGGGGCCGTTTTTGTCCTTGACCACCTTAGTGCCGTAAGCGATCCGAGCCGCATACAGCAATCCTATGTAGTTGCCGGGACGGAAAGAGTAGTGCGCCTTGTGAACGAAATACGGCTGCTGGATCCACCATGTGGGTGAAGGTGTTGAGTACATTTTGTAGCGAAGCTTCAAGCGGTATTCCAGAATGCTGCCAACTTCGACATCTGGGAGGGTGAATACCACGCTATTTACCTGGTAGCCCTTGGTCTTGAAGTCCATGAGGTCGTCGGGTTTGGCAACGAATGGAATCACGGTTCCATCGGCATGGATGGTGCGGCCCTGGATATCCGTGACCTTGTCGGCGCCAGGCTCATATGGGATGCTGACCGTGGCGAGTTCCTTGCCTTTCTCGGCGAGCACCTTGATGCGCTCGTAGATGCTGCGTGAGTTGTCTGAGTTGTCAGTGATCTCTTCGCGGTAGAGGTAGACGGCTGCGGCTCCCGGAGCTTTTGGGTCGGCGGTCATCTTGAGTTCTTCATCGGTGGGCTGCTGGAACTGAGCGAGAACGAGAGCAGGTGATGCGAGGGCGAAGAGCAGTGGCAAACAAAAGCAAATGCAGGTCCATCGACTGCGCAGGTTGTAAAGAACGCGACCTGCTCCGCTCAGGATGACAGCGCCGTTGGTTGTTCGATTCCTCAGGGCCGGAAAAGTAGAAAGCATGATCGTCAGTTGACTTTCTCGGCGGAAGGCGCTTTGGCGAGGACTAGTTGAGCTTGGTCGGCAGCGGCGACCTTTTGATAGAAGCCGCGGAGATCCTGGTACTCTTCCGGTTTGGCGAAGGTGAAGGCGCGTTCCAGCTTGTGGATGATGGTGAGTTGGCCGGGCGCAGAGACGGATTGATAAAAAAGAGCCGCGTGTCCTGACCAGTCAATCTTGTTGTCCAGAGGCGCGCCTTCGACCGTAAAGCCGTCAGGCAGGTGATAAGTGACCTGATCGGCAACAAAATCGCCATATTGCATATCGACGGGCTGAGTGCGCTTTTCCTGAGCGACGAAGGGTTGTTTGCCTCGGGTCTCGAAGAAGAAGGCGGGGAGCATGAGGCGTTTGGAGGTGGCGGCGCCGATGGCGCCTTTTGCATTGATGATGGCGATCAGGTCCACGCCGGGATCGTCGAGCCCGGTAAAGTGATCGATATGGGCCTCGACACCGTCGGGGATGATGGACTCAAGCGAGTGATCGAACTGCTTTTTGACCTCAGCTTCGTCGTTGGTAAGGGCTTTTTGACGCCAGTAGAGGGCAGCCTGGCCGGTCATGGAAAAGCGGAAGTTGGCGGTAAGCGCACCCTGAGCGTCGAGGAAGACTTCGCCGATGCGCAGAGTTTTGTTCTCGGCATAGGGTTGAGATCTGGTTGTGACGCCCGAGTTGCCCTTCGCGGACTGCGTAAGTCCGCCGGCGCTGGAATGCCTCCAGTTTACGGTTCCGAAGGGGCACATCTTTTCGCCGGGGTCGAGATCGATATCCTTGCCGCCGGTGGAGAGAATGACGAGGGTAGTGTCGAGCTGGGACAAGGATAAATAGGAGAGATCGAAGACGCCCCGCTGGCGATCAACGATCTTGGCTGCGTAGGCTGTGAGGCCGGCGGCGCGCAGCATGGCGAGGTAGAGCATGGCGATGTCCTCACTCGAGCCGCTCTTCTGCGCCCATGTATCCTCGGCTCGCCTGGCGACTTTCAATTTGAGCTGTTTGAGTTCGGCCTCGCTCTTTTTGCGGGAATAATCGGTATTGTCGAGGGCCTGGACGGCCTTATAGAGCTTTTTGGCCTTGTCGAGGTCGCTGTCGGAGGGGGAGATGATGCCAGCGACAGCCACCTTGATGGATTTGGAGGGCTCGGCAAAGCGGTCCACGTCCTTGGACCAGAGC
>JBAVYF010000450.1:0-5017 GCA_049698655.1 Occallatibacter sp.
AAATGGGTCAGTGTTATCAACGATCAGGCCAATGACGGGCGCGTCCTGCGAATAGACGCGGCGGGAATATTGAGCTGGAATTACGACGGCGGCATCAATTTTGCCGGTGCGCACGTCTTCGCGGGCCTGCACCTCGGAGGTGTACTCGACGGTGGTGAAGGTCTTGATGTTGACGGCGATGGAGTCGAAGGCCTCGCGGAGTTTGACGGCTTGCGGACCATGGTCATAGTCGACAACCGCGACGCGGCAGCCGACGATCTTGCCGCCGAAGGCGTTGCCCATGATGACCAACTGGAGAATCGGCATCATCAGCGACATGATCATAAGAGTGGGCGAGCGGAAGAACTTGCGCATCTCGCGCTCGACAATGGCGAACATTCTGTTCATGGCCGTGCTCCCGGACGCGGCGGCAGGGTAAAGACGGGTGGCTTGACCTGCTCATCGCGAAGCTGGCGGCCTGTGTAGTGAACGAATACATCGTCAAGGGTGGTGTTTTGGACGCTGAGAGAGGTGAGAGTTTCGCCGAGTTGGGCGGCTAACTCGACTAGCTGCATCGTAGTCTTTGAACCTGAGGAAGTGAGTACGCGATAAAAACCGGCGCTCTCGGCCTGCACGCTGGTGACGCCGTCAAGTTTTTCCAGGCGGTCCTGCCACTCTTCGGTTTCACGGTCGAAGTGGACTTCCACAACATTGGCGCCCGGAACGCTGTGCTTGAGCTCGATGGGCGTGCCCAGAGCGACGAGTTTGCCGTAATCGACGATGGCGATGCGGTCGCAGAGTTTGTCGGCCTCCTCCATATAGTGAGTCGTGATGAGGATGGTGAGTTTGCGGCTGCTGCGCAGATTGTTGAGCATCTCCCAAACGGCGATGCGGGAGACCGGATCGAGGCCGGTGGTGGGCTCGTCGAGAAAGAAGATGCTGGGATTGTGGACCAGGCCGCGGGCGATTTCAACCCTGCGGCACATTCCACCGGAGAGCGTCTTGACCTGCGCTCCACGCCACTTGACGAGATCGACGGCATCAAGAACTTCGGCGATATTTTTCTCCCGCTCAGCCTTGGGGACCGAATAGAGCTTGGCGTAGATGCTCAGGTTCTCTTCGACGGTGAGATCGGGGTCGCTGGTGAGTGCCTGAGGGATAACGCCGATCATGCGGCGAACCGCATCGGGATCTTTGGCCACATTGTGGCCGGCGACGATGGCCTTGCCGGCAGTAAGCGGGATGAGCGTGGTCATCATGCGGATGAGCGTGCTTTTGCCGGCGCCATTGGGGCCGAGGAGTCCGAAGATTTCGCCATCGGCAACCGAAAAGCTGACGTCCTTTACGGCTTCAAAGTCGCCATAGCGCTTGACGATATGTTCAACGGCGATGGCCGCGGGCGCTGCGATGGCCGGAGCACTCATTGCTTCACCAGCTTGTTCTTGGGGATGTACACTTCGGCGGTCATGCCGGGGACGTAGCGTTCGTCTGGATTGTCGATGAGCAGTTTGAGTTGGATGGTTTTGATGTCGCGCTTGCGGGCGCTGACATCGCGCTGCGTGGCGAAGTCCGCTTCCGCGGCTTTGACGATAATTTTCCCCTGGAGGGTAGCGCCCGAGGGCATGACAACGCGGAGCGAGTCGCCGAGCTGGACGGCGTCGGCCTGGGTTTCTGGCAGAGGGGCGTAGATCCAGGTCTGGGTCAAATCCATGATGGTGACGATGGCGGAGCCGGCGGCGACGACCTCGCCCTGACGGGCGGCGCGCACGTTGACCTTGCCGCTGACCGGGGCATAGACCCGCGCGTAACCCAACTCGACATTGGCCTGGTCAGCAAGAGCACGGGCGTTTTCGACATCGTTGCGGGTGGAGTCCACGGTGCGGGCGGCAACGGCGGTGAGCATCTCGTGGGCGCGAGCCTGGCGCAGCGAGGCTTCGGCTGCAGAGACGTTTTCGCGAGCCGCATCAACGGCGGCTTTGGTGGCCTGAAGACTGGTAGCCGCGTCGTCCCTGGCCTGCTCGCTCATGATGCCCTGCTTGGCCAGCGCCACGGTACGGCTGGTGTCGGCCTGCTGATGGTCGTAGTTGGCCTGCGCCTGGGCCAGTGCAGCCCTTGCGGAGCGTAGCTGTGCCTCGGCGTTGATGGTGGCGCTGCTGGTTTCTCCGCGGTCTTGGCGCTCGGTCTCGACACTCCCGCCGAGCTTGCCCTTCTGGCTGGCGGCGTTGGCCTCGGCGGCCTTGCGCGCCGCGGCAAGATCATCGCTCTCGATGATGGCAATCAGATCGCCGGCTTTCACATCCTGGCCCTCATCGACCATCAGCGACTGGATGCGTCCGGGAATCTTAGCGCTCACCACCACCTCGTTGGCGTCCACCGTGCCGATCAATTGCAGATCGGTGGTGGGGCGCACCGTGGCCAGATACCAGATGAGCGACCCCACGGTCAGCAAACCCAGAAGCAGAAATACTCGATTACGTGCGTTCACTTGTGCCTCACTTCGTCTGCCTTGTTTACGACAGTCGCGATGTCGTGGGTCATGGTTCTATTGGTTTGGATCACGCGGGGTTCGGTCTTGGTCAGCAGCGGCATTGGCGTAGACGCCAGAACACGCGCGGCAACATGCGCCCCATGTGCCCTGTCGGTAAAGACGGTCTGCCCCAAATACTCGATTGCCACCTTGCGACGGTGTTCAAGCGCGCTTCGCTCAAAGGGGTTTGTCCCCATCAGCATCCCCATTACTGGCGCGGAGAGAAAGTAAAAGGCATTGGCCCCCAGCGCCGCATACATGATTTGCAACTCGTCGACAGGAATCAGCTCCCCGGAGCTGCAACCCTCCGCGATCGCCTGACGGACCCGAACCATCATGGGCCGAAAGACCTTGTCCACGAGCGGAGCAAGCGCGTTCTTTTCTCCCCGGTGCAAGCGGATCATCTCCTGTTGCATCAGGCTCTGGAAGGCACGCTGGAAATGGATACGGTCAAAGTGATTGAGCGTGAACTGCACCAGGCGCTCGCCTGCCGAACACCCCTCTTTCATTGCAGCCAAGTTGCTGGCCACGACGTTATTTGCCACCGCTTCCAAAGCGGCGTCATAGAGAGCATCCTTACTGCGGAAGTAATAGTAAAGAAGGGCTTTATTGACACCGGCCTCTTCGGCAATCTGCTCGGTGCGCGCCCCGGCAAGCCCGTTTTCGCTGAATTGCCGGACGGCGGCATCGAGGATGCGGGCGCGGGTCTGGTCTGCGCGCTCGGCCTGGGTGCGGGTTGGGGTGGGAGTGGTCATATTTGACTAACTGGTTAGTAAATTAACACATCTACAGGATTTTTGCTACCCTGCCTGAAAAACACTGCCTGAAATTCTTGCGGGAGTGCAGGAAGATGCTGCCTCTATGGGTTCTGGTGGGTTCCTCCGCTGTGTGAGGCAGCGCACAGACTGTGTTGCTGTTGAAAACCGATAGTTTCCAAGCGATCAAACGTGTGTGAATTCTGGAGAGATTTATATGCTATTACCTCTCCGGCATCACGACGCGTTTGCGCGAATTCCAGATTTTTTGCAGTGAAAGGAAAGTTCATGCCCCATCTCGACACCGGCAACACCGGGTTTATGCTGTTATGCACCAGCCTGGTCATGTTGATGACCCCAGGCCTCGCCTTCTTCTACGGCGGCCTCGTCGGACGCAAAAATGTACTCGCCATCATGATCCAGAGCTTCGTCTCCATGGGCTGGACCACGGTGCTTTGGTACCTCTACGGCTACTCGCTCTGCTTCAGCGGCGACTGGCATGGCGTCATCGGTGACTTCCACTACGCCTGCCTGCGCAACATGAACCTGAGCAGCATGTTCCCCGGCGATGCCGGCATACCGCTCTTCGTTCACGTCGCCTACCAGATGATGTTTGCCATCATCACCCCGGCTCTGATCACCGGCGCCTTCGCCGGCCGCGTCACCTTCAAGGCCTACATGCTCTTTCTGACCGCATGGCTGACCTTTGTCTACTTCCCGTTCGTCCACATGATCTGGGGCGGCGGCATTCTGGCGCAGTGGGGTGTGTTGGACTTCGCCGGCGGCATCGTTGTGCATAACACGGCCGGTGTTGCGGCTCTGGCCAGCGTACTCTACGTCGGACGGCGCAAGGTTGCCGACAGCGGCCCGCACAGCATTCCGCTGGTCGCCCTGGGCACCGGCCTGCTCTGGTTCGGATGGTACGGCTTCAACGCCGGCAGCGAGTTCAAGGTTGATTCCGTCACCGCCAGCGCCTTCCTGAACACCGATGTGGCCGCCTCCTTTGCCGCCGTAACCTGGATGATCGTCGGCTGGATCATGCAGAAACGTCCCACCTTCCTGGGCCTGCTCACCGGAGCGGTTGCCGGCCTGGCCACCATCACTCCGGCTTCGGGCTACGTATCGCCCACCACTGCGGTCATCATCGGCATCGTCTCCGGCATCGTGTGCTATTTCGCCGTGGAGCTGAAGAACAAGCTGAAGTGGGATGACGCTCTGGATGTCTGGGGCGTACACGGCGTAGGCGGCTTCCTGGGCATCGTTCTGCTGGGCGTCTTTGCCGAAAAGGCTTACAACCCGGCCGGCGCGGATGGCTTGATGCTGGGCAACACGCACTTCTTCTTCCTGCAACTGGGCGCGACCATCTTCTCGTCCCTCTGGGCCTTCGTCTTCACATTGGGGATGCTGTGGGTCATCGACAAGATCACCCCGGTCAAGGTGACGACAGAGACAGAGATGATGGGCCTGGACACCGGTCTGCATGGCGAACATGCCTATGTAGATACGCTCTAACACGCTACCCCAGAGATGATGAAAGCCTGGGGTTTACCCACTTGACGATTTTCCGCTGGGGCGGCGCTTGCGCCGCCCCAGCTAATTTCTATGCGAAGCGATTGATTCGGACGCTCCCGGCGGATTGCACCCTAGGCTCCGCATCGATGTCGTCTTCCAACTCGTCGTACTTGTCCTCGTCGTCTTCGAAGCCGCTGGCGGCCTTTGTGCCGCTGGGAATGTAGGTCTCGTCGCCGGTACGAGT
>JBAVYF010000451.1:0-8562 GCA_049698655.1 Occallatibacter sp.
CAGCGCCGTCGACGAAAAGAACGGAGCAAAGGCCACCATCCCGCTCACCCGCACCAGGGCCAGCGTCATGGCAGACAAAAAGCTCGTCCAATCCGGCATCTTCTTTTAGCCTCTAGCCGCTGGCTTCTAGCTGTTAGCTAGAAGCATCCATCAACTGCTCCGTGCCCCACCCTCGCCGCGCTCCTGTTTTTGCGGCAAATTTGGGATGCATTAAAAATCCGCCAACTTGCGAACTCGCCATCACCGCGAAGTGGTGGCTAACTTGCGGCCTTTGTCAAAAAACCTATGAATCGCCTCCAGTTTGTTCATCAGGAGAGAAGCAAAAGCGACTGCTCCCTCAGCCCAGAAAGCGGTGAAAATCCGTAAGCAGCAAACGCGTATAAGCCGCCATCCTCCCCAAAAACCACGGCATCCCCACCAGCAGAATCATGGCCACGGCCCCCAGCCGGGGCACCGAGGTCAGCGACTGCTCCTGCAGGCTGGTCAGCGTCTGGAAGAGGCTCAGCACGAAGCTCAGCACGGCCGTCGCAATCAGCAGCGGCGCGGCCAGAATCAGCGCCTCCTTCATCAGTTGGCGCAGCAGCTCGGCTACCAGGTCAGGCGTCATCTTCCCTCCCTCTAAAAGCTCTTCAACAGCGAGTGGGCCAGCAGGTTCCAGCCGTCCACCATCACAAACAGCAGAATCTTCAACGGCGTCGAAACCACCACCGGCGGCAACTGGAACATGCCAATCGAGGTGGTAATCGCGGCCGTCACCATATCAATCAGCAGAAACGGAAGAAACAGCACCGCGCCAATCGCGAACCCCGCCTTCAACTCCGAGAGAATGTAGGCCGGCACCACCACCCGCATGGGCAGGTCATCGGGCTTGTTGGGCCGCGAAACCTGCCCCGCCGCGGTAAACAGCGCCAGGTCCTTCTCCCGCGCATACCTGAGCAGGAATTGCTTGACCGGCTGTGCTCCGCGGTCGATGGCCTCCATGCCGGTAATCTGGCCCGCACGGTAGGGCTCAACCGCCTGCTGATCCACCTGGTTCAGCACCGGGGTCATCAGAAACCAGGTCATCATCAGGGCCAGCCCCATCAGCGTGGGATTCGAGGGCGCCGTCTGCGTGCCCAGCGCCTGGCGCAAAAAGTGGAAGACCACCAGCAGCCGCACCATCGGCGTAACGGCCATCAGAATCGCGGGCAGCAGCGTGATCAGCGTCAGGACAAGAAGAATCGTCCACGGCGTCGAGTCCGAAGGGTGCAGCCGGGCATTCAGATCAGGCACCAGCGGCACGGAGGCCGGCGCGGCCAGCATCAGAGCAGCTACCATGAGACCCTCGCCGCTTGTCTCGCCGCGCCCGGTACTCGTGCAACTGTGTTCACTGCCGGCCGCCTCGTCCGCTCATCGAGCGCATAGAAGGCCGGCGCGCCCTCCGGCGAAGTCGCCACCAGAAATCGCCGCCCCTCGGCCTCGACCAGTGCCAGCGACTGGCGTGGAGCCAGCGCAATCCGTTCCACAAGCTCCAGCCTCGGCCGCGTGCGGCCGCCGGCCCTGAGCCGCTCCAGCAGCCAGCCCGCCAACCCACCCACCGCCGTCGTCTTATCGCTGCCTTTCATCTCCCTGGTCCCTCAGTCCCTGGTCCCTCGTCCCTCAGTCCCTATTCCCTATTCCCTGTTCCCTGTCTCTTCACACCAGCCGGGTCACCCGCACCGCCAACTGCGAATCGACAACCTCAAACTCGCTCCAGGCCAGTTGCACCTCGCCGGAGGCCAGCGGCATATCCGCGCCGTGCGCCCATTGCGTCTCGATCACCT
The DNA here is from genome assembly GCA_049698655.1 of Occallatibacter sp. Classification (GTDB taxonomy): domain Bacteria; phylum Acidobacteriota; class Terriglobia; order Terriglobales; family Acidobacteriaceae; genus Telmatobacter. Next base: position 1,803 of record JBAVYF010000451.1, read on the forward strand.
GGCCCGGTTCCAGGGCGAGCAGATTGCGCACCCGAAAATCCCGCACCGGCACGGCCACATCCAGCTCCACCGGAAGCCGCGCAACCGGCGCGGTGAGCGTAATCTTTGCCCCTTCAACCAGCGGGTGAGGCGATGGCACCAGCGCCTGTTCGGCGGCAATCTCGGCCCCTCCCGCCAGATCGGGCGAGTGAGGCGGTGCGCTGGCCTGCTGCGGTAGTGAATGCGCGCTTGCCGGCGGCGGCAGTGGGTGGGCGGTGGCCATTCGCTGAGAAAACAAGCAGAAAGGTGACCAGAAAGGGAACAGTAAGATTGGGAAAAACTTAGAAATCTCTGAATCGGCCCGCCCCTCGGGGAGTTTGAGTTTTCACCACTGAGGAATCGGCTTCGGTTCAACCGAGGATGCTCCGTGCCCCATCCATTCCGCTTTTTTCTGCGGAATGGGTGGGAAACCATAACCCTCAACCCGCGACCAACATCGCTGCTACACTGGTAACTGAACCCAACGCGCGGTTTCCGGAGCTCAACTGAGCCCGGAATCCGCCGCGAAGCGAGGTCCAATCCTATGTCGGAATTGAATGAAAACAAGAACGTTGCCGCCACCAGCCTGCGCCTCAAGGTGGGTCTGGCAGAGATGCTCAAAGGCGGCGTCATCATGGACGTGATGAACGTCGAGCAGGCGCGCATCGCAGAAGAGGCCGGCGCCACCTCCGTCATGGCTCTCGAACGTGTCCCGGCCATGATTCGCGCCGAAGGCGGCGTCGCCCGCATGGCGCGCCCCGCGCTCATCAAGCAGATCATCCAGGCCGTCTCCATCCCGGTGATGGCCAAGGCCCGCATCGGCCACTTCGCCGAGGCGCAGATTCTTCAGGAACTGGGCGTCGACTTCATCGACGAGAGCGAAGTCCTCACCCCCGCCGACGAGGCCCATCACATCGACAAGCACGCCTTCACCACGCCGTTTGTCTGCGGCGCGCGCAATCTGGGCGAGGCCCTCCGGCGCATTGCCGAGGGCGCGGCCATGATTCGCACCAAAGGCGAAGCGGGCACCGGCGATGTGGTCTTCGCCGTCCGCCACATGCGTCAAATCATTCGCGAGATGCGCGCCCTCACCGTCCTCAGCGAACAGGAACTCTACGCCGCCGCCAAGGAGCACCAGGCTCCCTACGAATTGATTCGCATGGTCGCCCTCGCCGGCAAGCTGCCCGTCCCCAACTTCTCCGCCGGTGGCATCGCCACTCCTGCCGACGCCGCTCTGATGATGCAGCTCGGCGCCGAAGCCATCTTCGTCGGCTCCGGAATCTTCATGAAGGAGCGCGCCACGCCCCTCGATGTCGAAAACGATCCCAAAGAGCGCGCCGAGGCCGTCTCCCGCGCCAAGGCCATCGTCATCGCTACCACCCACTACAACGACCCCAAAATCCTCGCCGAGGTCGCCGAGCAGGTCACCGGAACCATGAAGGGTCTCGCCGCCGCCGGCCTCGAAGAGTCGCAACTCTTGCAGACAAGAGGCTGGTGAGTTAATAAGTTCACAGGAGAACTGTGGCTTGACCGTACAACGCACACGGCCGCGCATCGGCGTCCTGGCCATCCAGGGCAACTACGCCAGCCATGCGCAAGCCCTGACCGAGTCTGGCGCGTCGCCCATCGAAATCCGCAAGCCGGAGCAATTGGCCGATTTAGATGGCCTCGTTCTGCCCGGCGGCGAATCCACGACGATGCTCAAATTCCTGGAGAAGCACCGCTTCTTTGAACTCTTGCAGGAGTTTTGTCGCGCCAAACCCGTCTTCGGAACCTGCGCGGGGGTGATCCTGCTGGCGCGCGAGGTTCTCAATCCGCCGCAGCGCTCTTTAGGGCTGCTCGATGCAACCGTCGAGCGCAACGCCTACGGCCGCCAGATCGACTCGGCCATCATCACCGCCGAAACCTCCCTCGCCGGCGGCCCGCTGGAGATGGTCTTCATCCGCGCTCCCCGCATCGCGGCCACCGGCGCAGACGTCGAGGTTCTGGCCCGACGCGATGGCTTCCCGGTGCTGGTTCGACAGGGCCGCATCCTGGCCGCTACCTTTCATCCTGAACTCTCCCATGATCGCCGCGTGCATCGCCTCTTCGTCGAGGCCGTCGCGGTCTCCAGGAAATAACTGGCAAATGAGGCGTTCAAGGGCAATCTTCTCTCTATGGCTGGGTCAAGGGTAAACGCACGACGCTAACGGCTGATCACTGATCTCTGATCACTGACAACTGCCTTGCTACTCCAGCATCTGCAAATCCAGCGGCGCTTCCAGCAGGTAGTCTTTGCCGCGGATGGCTTGCAGGGCGCGTTTGAGGGCCGAAGGCTTGCACGGCTCGACGGTGACTACGAAAGGCAGCGCGTGCTGCGGATAGCCGGGCTTCTGCACGATGGCGCGAATGTTGATCTGCTCTTTGGCCAGCGCGCCGGTAATCTCGGCTACAATTCCGGGCCGGTCGTCGACCAGGAAGCGGATGTAATGTGGAACCTCAAACTCGGCGCTGACGCGTGCGGGGGCAGACGGAATCTCCACCCGCCGCGATCCGTGCGCCAGGGCCAGCAGGTCGCTGACCACAGCTACCGCAGTGGGATGTCCGCCGGCGCCGTGGCCGGAAAACACCACATCGCCGCCGTAGCGGCCGCTGAAGATCACCATGTTCTCTGTGCCGTGCGACCAGGCCAGCGGCGAATGTAGGTCCACCAGCGTCGGTCCCACCGTGGCCGCGATCTGCCCGTTGGCGCGGTCGGCCCGCGCAATCTGCCGGATGGTGCAGCCCAGGTCGCGCGCGTAGCTGAAGTCCACAGGTGTAATCGCCGTGATGGGCAGGGGCGCAATCTCCTCCAGGTCCACCTCGACGCCCAGCGCCAGCCGCATCAGGATGGACAGCTTGGCGCGCGCGTCAAAGCCGCCCACATCCTCGGTGGGATCGGCCTCGGCATAGCCCTTGGCCTGCGCTTCGGCCAGCACCGTCGTGTACTCGGCGCCCTCCTGCATCCTGCTCAGAATGAAGTTGCAGGTGCCGTTCAGAATGCCTTCAATGCGCTCTATTTGATCGCCGGCCAGTCCCTGCTCAAGCCCGGGAATCACGGGAATTCCGCCGGCCACCGCGGCGCCGTACTTCAACTGTCCGCCCCCGGCCGCGGCCAGCCGCTCCAGCTCCGCGCCGTGATAGGCGATCAGCTTCTTGTTGGCTGTGACCACGCTCTTGCCGGCGTTGAGCGCCGCGCGCACCCAGCCTCCGGCCGGATCGAGGCCGCCGGCCAGCTCCACCACTACGTCCGCATCCGAAGCCAGCACCGTACTGGCGTTCTCGCTCCATTGCACGTTCGCGGGAACCCAGTCCACCCGCCTGCGTGCCACGCTGCGGACGTACACGTGGGTCAATTCAAGGCCCTCGGGTCTGGACTCGACCAGAATCCGCGCCACCGAACTGCCGACCGTCCCAAAGCCAAACAGCGCGATGCGCAACGGGCGTCGAATACGGGATTCCTGCGCCGCCAGAGCGGAAATCTGTTGGGGTGATGCGGAATGATTCACTTCAGACACGGACATATCTCCTCTTATGAGTGGTTGAAATCTGGCGATAACCTGATAATACCTGAGCAGCGCTTCACTGCCGCCTAATACGAGCGGACCATTTTGCATATTATTTCTGCGACTGGATTATCATGAGAATCCATGGCCGGAATTTTTGAAAAACTCAACCTCAAGGATCAGCAGGAGATCCTCGTTCTGCATGCGCCCGAGAGCTTTCAGCCGGAGCTTGCGCGCCTTCCCGTTCTCACCATTCACCACCACATTGAGTCGGTTGCCAAGATCGGCTTCTTCCTGGCGTTTGTCAAGCGGAAGAGCGAGGTAGATGCGCTTGCCGGAGCGGTGGCCGCGCGCGCCGTTGGTGATGCGATTGTGTGGTTCGCCTATCCCAAGGGCACATCGAAGAAGCACAAGTGCGACTTCAACCGCGACACCGGATGGGATGCCCTGAAGGCCGCGGGCTTTGATACCGTGCGCGCGGTGGCTATCGACGAGGACTGGAGCGCGCTGCGCTTCCGGCGCGTGGAGTACATCAAGTCTCGCTGAGGGATTTTCCCGCAGGCTGCTCGACCACAAACAGCCCCGGCAGCGCATCCCCCGCCTTGCCCGCGACCACGTGCGTAAAGGCCAAAGCGTTCAGCGGCGGCTCCGGTCCCACGTAGACGGTGCGCGTCCCGCTCAGCCGCGCCCAATGGACAAAGTTGGCCGCCGGATAGACCGAACCCGACGTGCCCACCACCACCATCAGCGTTGTCTTTTCGATCTCCTGCTGGATGCGATCCATCTCCAGAGGAATTTCGCCGAAGAAGACAATGTGCGGCCGCAACCGCCCGCCGCACACGCAGCGGCCCACCTCGTCCAGGCTGTGATAGAGGGCATAATCCTCGACTGGAGCGCGGCCGCAATCGCCTTCACAGCGCGATTTGGCCAATTCGCCGTGCATGTGCAGCAGCCGGCGGGAGCCGGCTCGCTCGTGCAGGTCGTCCACATTCTGCGTGCAGAGAAAGAAGCGGTCGCCCAGCCGCTGCTCCAGCTCGGCCAGCGCAACGTGCGCCGGGTTTGGTTTGGCCTCAGCGCCCGCCTTCCGCCGTCCGGAGTAGAACTCCCAAACCCGCCAGGGATTGCGCTCCCAGGCCTCCGGCGTGCATACATCCTCGACCCGATTCCCTGCCCACAACCCGTCCGCGGCTCGAAAGGTCGGCAACCCGCTCTCCGCGCTGATGCCCGCCCCGGTCAAAACAAACACCCGGTCCGAGGGCGCAATAGAAATCCTGGTCATAGATTCATTCCCGAGGGATTTGCGGTCAGGCCTGTTGTTTCCAGGGTTTCAAAATCGAGATATGGGGCACACGGCATAGAGACATCATAGCCAGAAAAGCGGCCTCACGCACCGCCCAGGTTTGGCGCGTCCTGACAAAGCCTTCGCCGTGATCGAGGGTCGCCTGTTTTCGCGGCTTGTGTAACAAAAGATTGGCTGGACGCACAACTAATCCTGTGATACAACGTTGAAGTTATCAGCAGGCCGGCAAGGCTGCATGATTCCGAAATTCAAACCCAGGAGGATCGATTTATCGTGAAGAAGATTGCATTAGCGTTACTGCTTGCATTCACACTGTTCCCTGCGGCTTCGTTCGCGCAGGTTGTGGTCCGCATTCGCCCTCCGGCTCCCATCGTCGAAGAACGCGGTCGGCCTCCGGAGCGAGGATTCGTGTGGATCGACGGCTATCACCGCTGGGACGACGGCCGTTATGTCTGGGTCCCCGGCCGCTGGGAGCGTCCGCCCCATCCCGGCCAGCGTTGGGCCGCGCACAAGTGGGTTCACAAAGGCGATCATTGGGAGATGCGGGAAGGACACTGGCGGTAAATCGCACTTTCAACCAACAGAAAAGCGGGGCACGCGCCCCGCTTTTTTCTGGTGCGGCCTGGTCGAAGGCAGTTGGTCCCACCGCAGGTGGCTCAGCTGATCTCGATCACGTCCGTGGCTGCAGCGGCGGCAGCTTCTGCGCGCTCCATCAGTTTTTCCGCGACGGCGTAAAACTCTGCTGCCTGCGGGCTCTTTGGACCGGCTAGCGCAACGGGCATGCCGCGGTCGCCGCCTTCGCGGATAGCAGGAACCAGTTCAATGGATCCCAGGAAGGGAACATTAAATTGCTGCGCGGTGCGCTCGGCGCCGCCTCGGGAGAATATGTCAATCTCTTTCTGGCAATGGGGACAGGTGAAGTGGCTCATGTTCTCCACGATGCCCAGCACCTCTACATTGACCTGGCCGAACATCTCCAGTGCCTTGCGCGCATCCTGCAGGGCCACGTCGCTGGGCGTGGAGACGACCACGGCGCCGGTCAGCGGCACGGTCTGCACCAGCGAGATCACCACGTCGCCGGTGCCGGGGGGCAGATCGACGATCAGGTAGTCGAGCTCGCCCCACTCCACCTGTTGCAAAAACTGGCGGATGATTTGGTGGAGCATCGGTCCGCGCATCACCAGCGGCTTGTCGCCGGGGGAGATGTAGCCGATAGAGATGGTCTTGATGCCGTGAGTCTCGTTGGGGATGATGCGATTGTCCGGCCCGACGGCCGGCTGCTGGCTCGATCCCATCATGAGAGGAACGTTGGGGCCGTAGATGTCGGCATCAAGCAGGCCCACGCGCTGGCCTAGCCTGCTGAGGGCAATGGCCAGGTTGACGGCGATCGTGGTTTTGCCCACGCCGCCCTTGCCGGAACCGATAGCGACGATCTTCGAGATGCCCGGCAAAGCTACGGGCGAAGGCATGGCGGGTGAATGAGCCATTGTGAGGTATTGCTCCTTTTAGAAAGCCTAACGTTCTTTAGATGCTGTTCAGGGCAATTGCGGTTCTCAGGCATGCGCGCTTTTCGGTGCGGCGTGGGCCAGCTTCTCCTGTTTGCGGCGCGCGGCTTCGGCCTCGCGATGTTCGCGGCGCAACAGCGCATCGGCATAATGGCGTTTCTCGTCAGGGGTTTCCGGTATCACTTCGGGCACGCGCACACGCTTGCCTTCCTTATCGACAGCAACAAAGACCAGGAAGGCGCTGGCCACATGCACCTGCACGCCTGTCAGGGGGTTTTCCGCCCACACCTTCACGCCCACCTCCATGGAGGTGGTGAAGGCGCGGTTGACGCTGGACTTGAGCGTAACCAGGCTGCCGACGCGAACCGGATGGATGAAGTCGATGTGGTCCATGGCCGCGGTGACGACGTAGG
>JBAVYF010000452.1:0-3183 GCA_049698655.1 Occallatibacter sp.
AGGGTTATCCACCTTGGCCATATCGATCTGCACCTTGTTCTGGAGCATGGGGGTGATGACCATGAAGATGATCAGCAGCACCAGCATCACATCCACCATGGGGGTGACATTGATGTTTGAACTTACCTTATGACCTTCGTCACGAACCGCGATACCCATTGTTAGGACTCCGTGCCACTGAATTTGTTTATCCCGGATGGCTTCCGGGATTGCCTTGCGAACCGCCCGACAGGCGCACGGTTAAAACCGGCGGGCAGGAGAGAGTGCTCGCTCTCCCGCCCTCCGCAAATTCCCGCTCTCGCCGAGCCGGCGCTTCGCTTAGCGCTTGTGGCTCTGCTTGATGAAATAGTCGATCAGTTCGCTGGAGGAGTTGTCCATCTCCACGTCGAAAGCTTCGACACGCCCGGTGAAGTAGTTGAAGGCCATGACGGCCGGGATGGCCACGAACAGGCCGCCCGCCGTGGTAACCAGGGCTTCCGAGATGCCGCCGGCAACCGCGCCGATGCCCGAGGTCTTCTGGGTGGCGATCTGCTGGAAGGCGTTCAGGATGCCGATGACGGTGCCGAGCAGGCCGACGAACGGAGCCGTGGCGCCGATGGTGGCCAGCACAGCGAGGCCCCTCTTCAGCTTGGCGTGAACGATGGCCTCGGCCCGCTCGAGCGCGCGGCCCGAACTCGCGATGCACTCGTCAGTAGCCGCGCCGCCTGAGGAACGGAACTCCTGCAGGCCGGCCGTCACAACTTCGGCCAGGTGGGACTTCTTGTTGCGATCGGCGATCTTGATCGCTTCTTCGAGCTTGCTGTCCTTCAGCGCGCCGGCAACCTTGGGCGCAAACTCGCGCGACTGCTTGCGGGCGGCAGAGAAGTACAGGTAGCGGTCGATCATTACGGCCAGCGACCAGATCGACTCGGTGAAGAGAATGACGGCGATGATGCGCGCCAGTATTCCCATGTGGTCCCACAGCCCCATGGGGCTGAAGTTGACTGCCTGCTCTTCATCAAAGATGAATGCCAGATTGGCGGCCGTATGCGACGCGAAATGTGCGAGCTGAGCGAGAATCACGAATCGTTCCTCCTAAGGAGTTTTCTTTTGGACTGCGACTGCCTTGCGGTTGCTGTGAATGCGGCTCTTTCCAGAATCGCATTCAGGTAAAAAGCGAAACCCATTCCCCAGTATGGCGGGAAGAGCCAGATATATTCCTCATCCGCCCAGGGAGAAGATCACGTTCACCGTGGTCTCCACTTCGACCGGCTCGTTATTGAGCAGGTAGGGCTTGTAGCGCCAGGACCTGACGGCGTCCATAGCAGACTGCTGCAACATGGCAGGACCACTGATGACGTGCAGATTTTCGATTGATCCTGTTTTGGAGATGGTCGCCTGCAGGACCACCGTGCCAGAGACGCGCGCGGCCTTGGCGATGGGCGGATAGACGGGCGTTGTCTTCAGCAGCAACATACCCTGCATGACACCGCTGGAGATGTTGAGCTTCTTCACCACGGCGGCCTTCACCTTGGGCCCGTTGTCGCCGAAGATGCCGCCCATGGCGCCGTTCGAGCTGCCGAAGTCCGATCCGGCCACGCCAAACGAAGCCACCGGCGCTTCCTTCTCGGCAACCATCTTGATATCGTGCGGAATCCGGGTGGGAGCCGTGAGCTGATTGTTCATCATCTCGGGCTGCACCTTAACATGCACCACTTCCGGCGGTGGAGGAGGAGGTGGAGGTGGCGGCGGCGGCGGGGCTACCAGAGCCATCGTCATCATGGCCTTGGGCAGCGCCTCGGGATAGATCAGCGGATAGAGGATCATCATCACCAGAACCAGACCTTCGACGATAGTCAGAGGAATCATCCAAGGTCCACTCTTGCTCTTGATCCTGCCTCCGGATTCAAACGTGGAATCTTCAAACATGGCCAGCCTCGAATCAGGTGTTTGCTTACCTGTATTTAGACACCGGGGAAAGCCAAAATGTTCCCGGCATCAAAACCTTACCACAAAAGCGCCGTTTACCCTGTACGGAACGGCACCACACCTCAAAAAACGCACGCAAAACCCGGCAAAAACGCCCCATCCTTACACCCTGGCGCGTTTTGCAGCCGGAAGAACCGCGGCCTTGCCCCGCCGGGCGCGCCACTCCTGCCAGGCCACCAGCATTGGCGCGGCCACGGCAATCGATGAGTATGTCCCAATAAGAATACCGATCACGAGCGCAAATGAAAAGCCCTTCAAAACAGCGCCGCCGAAGATATAAAGCGACAGGACGGTCAGGAAGGTCAGCCCGGAGGTGAGAACGGTCCGGCTCAGGGTCTGGTTGATGCTGCGATTGACCACGTCGGGCAGGGATTCGCGCCGGCTGAGGCGCAGATTCTCGCGGATGCGGTCAAATACCACGATGGTGTCGTTCATCGAGTAGCCGACCAGCGTCAGGATGGCCGCAATCACCGTCAGGCTGATCTCCTGATTGGTGAGCGCGAAGGCCCCGACGGTGATCAGGGTGTCGTGGAAGCAGGCCACTACCGCCGCCACGCCGTAAATCAACTGGAAGCGGAACCAGAGATAGACCAGCATGCCCAGCATTGAGAAAAGTATGGCCTCTATCGCCTTAGTTCTGAGCTGCTTGCCCACCGTAGGACCGACAACGGAGACGTTGCGCACGGTGAAAGGGTTGCCATAGTGGGCATGGAGCGCATCCACAATCTGCTTCTGACCCTCATCCAGCGAGGCTTCGTTGTGCTGCTCGGGCAGGCTGATGAGCACCTCATTGTTCGAGGCCACATCGTAGGTCACAACGCTGGCATCCTTGATGCCAGCCGCCGAGGTGGCGCTACGAATCTTGTTCAGATCCGGGGCCTGCTGAAACTGCACCTGCACCTGCGTGCCGCCCTTGAAGTCCACGCCGAGCGGAACCGGGCTGCCGATCTGGGCCCAGTGCATGCTCATCGAGATGATGCCGGCCACGCTGAAGATCATCGAAAAGGCGAGGAAATACCACTTCAGCCTCAGCCAATCCACATTTACGCCGCGAAACAATTCCACTGGTTCTCTCCGCTTCCTGGGAGGCCGGAACCATTCTTCGGCTCCCGCGCTCAACGTAATTCCCGAATCCCTTAGTCCCTGGCCCCTTAGTCCCTTAGTCCCTAGTCCCTAGTCCCTAGTCCCTAGTCCCTAGTCCCTAGTCCCTAGTCC
>JBAVYF010000453.1:0-2052 GCA_049698655.1 Occallatibacter sp.
CAAGAGGGCGTTGGCCTCCTGGCGAACTCTGCGGCGACAGCCCGGCTTCCGGGATGGCGACGCAGAGCAACGCGCTCTTGAAGGCGGCTGGGGCGACACTTTCGGAGTGACGGTTCTGCGGCGACGGGAGAGAGTCCGTTGCCGACGCCCGGAGAGCTGTTGCTGACATAGCCGAGATCCTGCGTGCCCCGGGCGGAGGTGAGCGGCGAACCAATGTTCAAGCCCCCCGTGACGGCAGTGCAATATGTGGCTGAGAGTCCGGCATCACTGCAGGTTGCAGAGGAGATCACTGTACCGAGAACGCCTGCCTTCGGGAAATTCAGAAATGTTGCGGCAATGCTGCCGGTGGGCGCCAACGCTGGAAGCGCCGAGGTCGTGTACCATCCAGTGCCCGTTGCAGTGGAGTTCTGGCTTTGTCCTTCGTAGTTAAAGAAGGCAAAGATCTTGTTTTTCCAAATCGGCCCGCCAACGCTGCCACCGAGTTGGTTGTAACGGTCGTAGTCCTTGAGCAGGCCACGCGCCTGGGGCGAGAGCTTATGTCCGGTGTGCGGGTCGATTGCAATGGCCGAAGCAGGGCCGTTCCAACGCTGGTACGCATTCAATCCTGGGCGATAGACCTGGAGGAAAATGCTGCCGTGAATATCGTTGGTTCCGCTCTTCGAGGTGATTTCGGTCATCGCGCCCGCGAAGCGGCCATTTTCAGCGTCGTAAGCATTGGAGACGATTCTGACGTTGCCGATCGAATCCTGACTGGGAGTAACGATGGTCGATCCGCCCCAAACGGCGCTCACGGTGCTGATACCGTCCACGGTGAAGCCGTTGTTTTCAAACTGCTGGCCGTTCGTGTTTGCCGAGGCGCCACTTTCCGTGGCAAAGATACTGCTCGAAGATCCAAGGTTGCCGCCGCCACCGAAGCTGGCGCCGGTCTGCGTCCCGGGCGCCCCAAAACCGCCGCCGCCGCCATTCTGCGCTCCATCCGACTGGACACCGGGAGTCAACTGAATGAGACTTATCACGTTGCGCTGGAAAGACGGCATATGCTGGACTTCATTTTCCGAAACGGTTCGCCCGTTGTTCGCGGTTTCCGTATCTATGGCCGGCGCGAGAGAGGCATTCACGGAGACCGTCTCCGTCGCGGCGCCGAGTTCCAGTTGGACGTCCAATGCGTTCGGCTGCTCAGGAATCAACTGTAGATCGTCGAGAACCTTTTTCTTGAATCCCTGTTTTTCAACAACCAGGGTGAAATGGTCGGCAGGCAGAGCGTTGAAGTTGAAGATTCCCGAGTCATTGCTCGTGCGAACAACCGTTTCGTTGGTTGCTATGTTTTTGAGGGTGAGGGTAGCGCCTGGAATGACTGCGCCCTGCGGATCCGTCACAACACCCTGGATGGATGTCCGGAATTGTGCCTGAGCCGGCACGGCAAAGAAGACCAGCAGCAGCAGGGCCGGCCACAGGGAAGTCAGAGCGGACAGATACCCAGCTCCCTCCCGTCGATGGTTGATAACACTTGTCGAATCGGTAGTTTGCATCGTAGTCTCCTGAGGATCGGTTGCGGTAATTCAGTGAGATTTTTCGCTCTTTTGGAAGCGCCGTCTGGTCATTACAGAACATGCACAATCGATTGCGCAACGGAATATAGATACCACCACCAAGATTTTCCTGTCAAGTGTATTATTTTCCACTGGACCGGCAGACAGCAGAGAAATTCAGTTTTTGCCCTCAAGAGGGCGTCGAAAAGGCGAAAACCATGGAGTGAGGCCGGCGCCGGTTTAGCGGGCTTGTTTGCTCCGGCCCAGCCGGGCACGGGGTGTATGCTTGTCGGCGGATGGGCTAATTCTGTATTCAGTCGAGGGCAAGGATGGTTGTGAAACAAGGATTCTTATCATTGCGAAGGGAGAGCTTCTGTCTTCGCTCTCTTGTCCTGGCATGGCTGATTTGCCTTTGCGTGCCGGCGACTTTTGCATTCGGCGCCAGCCGTCGCACTCCTCTCACGCTGAAGCCCGACGATGTGCTTCCCACCGGCAATGAGTGGATTGCCCTGCCGGAGATCCG
>JBAVYF010000454.1:0-1950 GCA_049698655.1 Occallatibacter sp.
GCTTCGGTTGTTGCGCTTATGTTGAATTCGAGACTCACCAGACGATTCTACCGGGCGAGCCAAGCATCACCTGGGAACCGGAACACCGCTTCGGACTCGCCCTTGTGTCCCAGGAGCCAACGGGCAAGCAACTGCTCCACGGTCAAACCGTGTCCCGGCACAATAACCTCCGCCGCAATCTCGTTGAGTGGCGTGAGCACAAACGCCCGCTCCGCCAGTCGCGGATGAGGAATTGCCAGCCCCGTCTCGCGGACTTCGAGATCTCCCAGAAGCAGAATGTCCAGGTCCAGCGTGCGCGGACCGTTCGCAAAGCCAGCCGCCCGGTCGCGGCCAAACTCCTTTTCGATGGCTAGCAAACCATCCAGCAACTCCCTCGGCTCCAGCTCCGTTTCCAGCGCCATCACCGCATTCACAAATCGCGGCTGCTCTGCAAAGCCCACTGGCGCAGTCGAGTAAAGCGAAGACCGGCGCGTCACCCGTCCCAGCGATTCCAGCCGGAGCGCCGCAGTCGCCAGAGTAGCCTCCGGCGCGCCCGCCCAACTGGCCAGATTGCCGCCCATCCCGATGTATGCCGCCCGCATGAATTCAAGAGTATCGCGAAGACCAAGGCTCTTGGCGCCAGACCGGGCGCGAGATGAGAGGCAAACCCTCAATCTGCTAGCATCCTCTTTGGAGAATTTTCAGCATGGATGCCCAACCCAGCATGAGTCTTGGCGCACGGCGCAATGAAGACATCGCACTCGATCTGCTCAAGTTTGTATCCGTTACGGCTGGCATAGGCCGCCCTGCCGCGCCTTCGACCGGCTTCAGCGGAGCCGCCGGAGCCAAGCCGGAGGAGCATGTGACCCAACTGCTCGAGCTCTATAGCCGCTGCCTGAAGGCTGTCAAAGGCCAGGGGCCAGAGCCAGAGAAATCCGGCAAAGCGCCGGAGACGCCCGCCAGAGCGCCGCAAGGGTGGACGGCCCCACTGTGAGCCAGGCCCCTCTGCGCGTTGCCGTTGCCGGGGCAGGCGCCTTTGGCAAAAACCACCTGCGCGTCTACCGCGAGCTGGAGACGGCAGGACTGCCCGTTGCTCTCGTCGCTGCCGTCGAGCCGGACGCGGCCCGCGCCGCCGAGACTGTAGCGAAGTATTCCATCCCCGTCTTTGCCACCGTGGAGGAGTTGCTGGCTGCCCGGCAACATTCGGGTCTGGATCTCGACGCAGCCACCGTCGCCGTTCCCACAGTGCATCATCATACGGTCGCCTCGACGCTGCTTGACGCAGGCCTCGACTTGTTAGTTGAAAAACCCCTGGCCGCCAGTCTGGCCGAAGCCGACGATCTGATCGCGCGCGCCGAGCGGGGAAAGCGCATCCTTCAACCCGGCCACCTGGAGCGCTTCAATCCAGCGGTGGTGGCCGTCCAGCCGCAACTGCGCCGCCCCATGTTCTTCGAGTCGCACCGGCTCTCCGTTTTCACACCGCGCGCGCTCGATGTGGATGTGGTGCTGGACCTGATGATTCACGACCTGGACATCGTGCTCACCTTTGCCGCTTCGCCGGTGCGCGAGGTGCGAGCCGTGGGTTTGCCCATCCTCTCGCCCAAAGTGGACATCGCCAATGTACGCGTCGAGTTCGAGTCGGGTTGCGTGGCCAACTTCACCGCCTCGCGCGTATCGACGGAGCGCGTCCGCAAGCTGCGTTTCTTCGAGCCGCGCCAGTACGTCTCCATCGACTACGCCCGCCAGGACCTGCTGGTGATCAAGATGGATGAGAACGCCGCGGGAAGTATTCCGCCGGAGATTGCAGCGGCCGTTGCGGCAGGCAAAGTCGATCCGGCTCTTCTGGCCAAGCTAGCCGCCGCTGGAGCAGCCGGCCCCGCGCCGGGCTTGTCCTTCGTCAAGCCGCCGGTTACGCCCGGCGAGCCGCTGCGACTGGAGATTCTCTCTTTCCTGGAGTCAGTGCGAACGCGC
>JBAVYF010000455.1:0-2876 GCA_049698655.1 Occallatibacter sp.
GACGCGTACAACGCAGAAGACGAGGCGGGGAGGCGCGGAAGGATTGGAGCCAGGACGGAAATGAAGAGCAGAAGGCGGAACAGGTCCGCGCTGGCAACCTATCATTTCCTGGAGGACGAACCAGTACAAGGAGAGCTACCAATAGAGAAAGGGTTCGCCATCCCGATGATTTCGAGCTTCCGAGCACTGATCGAAAGGGACCGAAAAGGAAAGTTGAAATGGTACACAGATCCATTTAAGTATTTCGACGAGCACGGCTCACACCTTGTGCGTTTGATCATGACAGCGAGCGATCAGGCAGGCGGAGACCCACACCAAGTTGGACGAGACCCGCAAGTCTATAGTTCCCTCTATTCTGAGGTACGCCGCTGGTATCTCGAAGGGAGATTCAAGAGCGAGCTCTCTGTCGATTGATCGAAATGCCCCGCTCGAAAGGGCGGGGCATCCCAAATTAGACGGATTCTTTGTGACTCGGATAGCATACGCTGATTCTCACTCCCCGCTACAATGGACCTGTGACCAAACCATCCCCACCCACGCCCCCCACCGTGGGCTTCATCTCCTTAGGCTTCCCCAAAAAACTCGCTGACTCCGAGGTGATGCTATGCCTACTCAACCGCGCTGGCGCGCGGCTCACAGAACCTCCAGAGAACACAAAATGCAGATTCCAGCTTAGAATTACACGCAGAGAGATGTCGTTCGATGAATCTCCTCGTTGAGGAGGTACAGCGTGGGCTTTTGTGAGATAAATCGGAGATTCCGGCTTTTCTCCAGGGCGCGTCGCGACTGCGCGAAAAGGGTTATCCCTGGCCTGCTACTTCTCTTCTGCGCAGTCCTTGCAGACGGACAGTCGCCGGCCGCTCGTGCGCCGGTCATCTTGACGGTCGTGGACGAGAATAGCCTGGCGGTTTCGGGCGCTCAGGTTACGATTCTTGAGCCGGGACTCACCGCCGTCCGGCTGTGGACCGACTATGCCGGCCATTGCGCATACATCCCTCAGCAGGGCGCGCCTTACCAGATCCGCGCCCAGAAGCCCGGTTTCTACCAGTCCGTGGAGAACGGAATCGACGCGCGCGTCAGCGATCTCCGGCTGGTGCTGACACATGAACAAATTGTCACGGAGCAGGTGAATGTAACCGCTTCGGTTCCCGGCATCGATACCGAACAGACCTCCGACAAGAGCGCCATGAACACGCCGGAGATCGTGAACGTGCCATATCCCACCTCGCGCGACATTCGCAACCTGTTGCCATTCAATCCCGGCGTGGTCGCCGATGCGTCGGGGCAGGTTCATGTCGCCGGATCGAAGACCTACGAGACCCTGGACCTGATGGATGGATTCGATATCCGCTCCCCGCTGAGCGGCACGCTGGCCATGCGGGTAAGCGCCGACGCGGTTCGCTCCATCGATGCGGAAAGCACGCGCTACCCAGTGGAATTTGGGCGAGCCACCGGCGGCGTGCTGGCGTTTTACACCGGAATGGGCGACAACAAATTCCGCTTCAACGCGACAAACTTTATCCCTTCCTTCCGCGACCTGAACGGAATACGCTTCGACAAATTTGTCCCGCGCTTCACGTTTTCCGGGCCGGTGGTGCGCGGCCGGGCATGGTTCTATGACGGCCTGGAGACGGAATACGACAACATCTATATCTCCGAGCTCCCCGCCAACGCCAACACAGACCAACTGGTGCGCGGCAGCAACCTGGTGAAGATTCAGGCCAATCTGACCCCCGCCAACATTCTGAGCGGCGCTCTGCTCTTCAACGATTACCATTCGCTCTACGACGGCATCTCGTCGCTGACGCCGCAACAGAGCACCACCAAGCGCGACACCATCGCATGGCTTCCGTATCTGCGCGATCAGTGGAGCATCCGCGGCGGCGCGCTGCTGGACGTGGGCATTGGGGTGGCGCGCATCCGCGACGGATACGAACCGCACGGAAACACTCCCTATGAAATCACTCCGGAACTTCCCTCCGGCAGTTATTTCGAGAATCTTACCGGCCGCTCGCAGCGCGTGGAAGGAACCGCAACCCTCTATCTGCCGCCGCGCCACTGGGCCGGACGCCACGACGTGAAGGCCGGCATCGATGTGGACCATATCGGCTACGACGAAAACGTCACGCGCGCGCCGGTAAGTTATCTGCGCGAGGACGGAACGCTGTCGCGACAGAGCGTTTTCCTTCCGATAGCGCCCTTTGTACTCCACAACGGCGAGCTTGCCGCTTATGTCGAGGATCGCTGGCAGGCGCGGGCGGGACTGCTTGTCGAGCCGGGCCTGCGCCTCGACTGGGACGAGATCGTCCGGCGTCCGCTCCTGTCGCCGCGGATTGCCGCGGTTTACTCGCCGCCAGCAAGCAACGGCACGACCAAACTGTCGGCCGGCATTGGGCTTTACTACGAGCACACGCAACTGGAATACCTCACGCGCGCGCTGGCGGGAGTCCGCTACGACACATACTATGAGGCCGACGGGGTGACTCCTGTCAGCGCGCCGCAGGAGACGGATTTCACTGCCAGCTACGCCTCCCTCCGGGAAGCCCGAACCATCAACTGGAGCCTGGGCGTCGAGCATAAAATGCCCGCGTCGATCTTTGCCGGGGCCAACTTCCTTCAAAAGCGCGAGTCCAATGGCTTCGTGTATGTGAATGAAAGCGCGCCAGCGTCGCTCTCCGGAAACTATGCGCTTTCCAATGCGAGACAGGACCACTACGACTCCGTGGAAGTGCATGCGCGGCGCTTATTCGCAAACGGATATGCGCTCTTTGCCTCGTATACGCACTCCTCGGCGCGCACCAACGCGGCGCTTGACTACCTGCCTACTCCATCGCCGCTCGGGTTACAACAGAGCGGGCCTCTGGCTTGGGATACGC
>JBAVYF010000456.1:0-5289 GCA_049698655.1 Occallatibacter sp.
AGAAGGGATCGACCCAGAAGTAGACGTCCTCGGCGTCGCGCAGGCCGGCCTCTTTGAAGGTGGCGTGTGCGGCCATCAGCTCGCGCTGCGCCTGGTCGATCTTGCCTGTCGGATCGCGGTGAAACGCCAACCCATAAGAAGAAGAGAAAGCCGGCTCAGAGCTTTCTCCTGTCTGCCAGCCGGCCGCCGCGCCATACAGCACGCCATACCAGTTCTCGTCGAAGATGCCCTCGCCGTCGTCGTTCCACACGGTGTTCATCACGCCCGTGGCGCCCAGAGCCTGGCCGTCGCGCACAAAGGCGCGAATGTTTTCCAGCGCGTCGTTGTTGTTGGGGTAGAGGCGGTTCCAGTTGCTCACGCCGGGCGCCACCCAGGTCTCCAGCCCCACCTTGGTAAACGGTGCAATGATCGGCTTGAAGTCCGGCTTGGCGTCGTAATCCCAGGGCACGGCGATCATGTCTTTGGGCAATGTGCCCACCAGCTCCGGCGAGTGAACCGCGATATCTCCCCAGAAGAGCAGCCGCTTGTGGTTGGGCTCCAGCGTTGCGTGAATCTGCTTGAGGAAGTCGATGTAGACCGCGCCCAGCCCCTGTTGCTGGACCTGCTCGCGCGTCTTGCCCAGGCCCAGCTCAAAGGTTTCGTCGGCGCCGATGTGCGCATAAGGTGCCGGAAAGACCTTGGCCAGCTCGCTGAACCATTCGCCGATCAGCGGTAGCGTGGCCGAGTCTCCTGGAGCCAGAACCGAGCCGTGCGCCGTCTCGCCCAGTGCTGAGAACTGCTCGAACTTGAGCAGATGGTGCAGATGGCCGAAGGACTCCTGTTCGGGGATGACGGTGATGTGGTACTGCGTCGCGTACGCCACCAGCTCCCGCGCCTCATCGGGCGTCATCGCTCCGCCGGGGAAGGCTGCCACCGGCGTGGAGTCGTAAGCGAAAGTGTGCTCAAAGTAGGGCGAAAAAATGTTGATCTTGTAAGCCGCCAGCGTCCGAATCTCGCGCTTCAAAAACTCCATATTGGGCAGCGGACCGCGCGACCAGTCGTCGGAAAGCCCGCGATGGGCCATCGCCGGCCAGTCACGGATAGTCGGGACCAGAAACACGGTATCCTTGCCGCTGCCGCGAATCAACTGCTTCACCGTTTGTGCGCCGTAGAAGAAGCCCGACGCGCTTTTGGCGATAACGACGATGGAGCGCACTCCCGCAGGCGCAATCACATAGCCTTCGTCGTTCATCGCGGGATCGAACTGAAGATGGATGCTTTCTAAAAGAGACGCACCCTGCTTTGAATCAACCCGAAAAAACAAAAGAGGGGGTGCATCATGCTCATTGACCGGCACGTTCCGCATCTTCAACGTCTCAGCCAAGTCGCGGAGTGCGAAGTTATTCTCGGCGTTCTCTTCTTCGGAAAGAACCACCCCGGACTCGCCGATTGGCATTGATTCGACCGCCGTGCACTCCCGTGGCGCGGGCACCAGGTGCAGATCGGCGCAGGTGGGCGCGCTCGCCGGCGCAGCTTGTCCAAACGCGCCGGCTTCGGCGCACAAAAAGAGCATTGAAACTATGGCAAAACGGAGACGCATAAACAATTCCTCGTTCCTCAAGAATCGCACAACAAGCCGCCGCATCTCGACCGCCGCTGTACACCGGAACCGGAACGACAACCCCCGTCACTGCAGGCTCTTCAGCGCCGGATAGAGTTTGCGCCACTTCTCATAGCCGGCCTTGTAAGCGGCCAGATCGGCAGCATCCGGCTCAATGCGCTGGGCGACCTCGATGGCCTGGCCGCAGGCCTGGTCGAGATTGGCCCAGTGGCCCGCGCCAACGCCGGCCATCAGAGCCGAACCGAAGGCGCCACCCTCTTCGGCGGCGAGCACTTCGACGGCCTGGCCGTAGACGCTGGCCTGAATCTTCCGCCACAGCATGCCGCGTGCGCCGCCGCCGCCCAGGCGAATGGCGCTTACAGGTATCCCCAGCTCGGCAAAGAGCGTGAAAGTGTCTTCGAGCGAGTAGGCCACGACTTCCAGCACGGCGCGGATAAAATGCGCTGCCGTGTGAACCGTAGAAACGCCGGCAAAAGCGGCTCTGACCTCGGGGTCCAGATGCGGCGTGCGCTCGCCCAGCAGATAAGGCGCCCACTCCAGCCCCTCACTGCCCGCAGGAATTTTGGCTGCCGCCGCGGTCAGTGCGTCGTAATCCTGGCCGGCGAAAAAAGTCTCCTTCAACCAGCGCAAGCTCAGACCTGCTGACTGGGTTACGCCCATCACGTGCCACAGGCCGGGAACCGCGTGGCAGAAGGTGTGCAGGCGGCCCTTGGGGTCTTTGGTGGGGCTGGCCGTGGCCGCGAAAACCACCCCTGACGTGCCGATGGTGGCCGAGACCGATCCCGGCTGCAGAATGCCCATGCCCACCGCGCTTGCGCCCTGGTCGCCCGCTCCGGCCACGACCGGAGTGCCCGCGGTCAGTCCGGTCAGTCCGGCCGCGTCTTCGCTGATGCGCGCGCAGACCTCAGGCGATTCATAGACCTTCGGCAGCCAACTCTCGGGAATCCCCGCGGCCTCGGCTACTTCGCGCGACCAGCGGCGATGGGTGACATCCAAAAGCAGCGTCCCCGAAGCCTCCTGCACGTCGATGGCGAACTCGCCGGTGAGCCGGTAGCGCACGTAATCCTTGGGGCAAAGAATGTGGCGAGTCTTCGCAAAAATCTCCGGCTCGTGCCGCTTGACCCAGAGCAGTTTGGTCAGCGTGAAGTTGGGCAGCGCCGGGTTGCAGGTCAGTTCGATCAGCCGTTCATAGCCAATCGTTTGGGTCAGCCAGTCGCACTCCGGCTGCGTGCGCGTGTCGCACCAGATAAGTGAAGGGCGCAGCACCTGGCCCGCCTCATCCAGCAGTACAGCGCCGTGCATCTGGCCGGTCAAGCCGATGGCTGCAATGGGCTGGCGTGGTTCCGGAGCTGCGGCGAGCGCGCCGCGAATCGCCTCATGCGCGGCCCGCCACCAGTCCTCGGGGGCCTGCTCCGCCCAGCCCGGATGAGGAGTGCGAAACGGCGCATGATCGCTCGATGAGCCGGCAATCAGTTTTCCCGACGCATCCATCACCACGGCCCGCGTGCCGCCCGTGCCCACATCCATTCCAAGGAACCACATCCCCGTTCTCCCCCTATGCAAATAGGTTTTTCCCGTGCTCGCCAGCATAGCAACACAGGGCAGGCAAGGGAAGGCCCGAAGGGCAGGGAACAGAAGCCGCCGATGCCGTCAACGGGAGGGACAGGAGCCGTGCAGCGGGTCCAGAAGGTCACAGGAGTGTTTCATTATGCGGTACGCTGCTCCGGCTTGTGACCCTTGGCACAGGCACAGACTTGCTTAGGAGCGAAAATCAACCGGTAAGGCTTGCCAGGCATCCGCTGCGCGGGCCGGGAGAGAGTACCGATGAGCGATCTTGCGCCGCTGGCTGAATCCGTCTCCGTTGACCCGTTGGTTGGCCATCCCGCCGACTACCACGTCTTTCACAAGTTTCTCACTCGCTGCAAGCAGTTGCCGGCCATTACCACGGCGGTTTGCTGGCCGATGTCGGACGTGGCGCTGCGCGGCACCGTGGAAGCTGCCGCCGAGGGGCTCATCCGGCCCACTCTGATCGGCGATGAAGCCGAGATGAAGGCGCTGGCCATCCGGATCGGCGTCGATATCAGCGCCTATCCCATCGTAGATGCTGAAACCGAGAGCAAGGCCGCCGAACTGTGCGTGGCCATGTGCCGCTCAGGCAATGCACAGGCCATGATGAAGGGCAGCCTGCACACCGACGAGCTGATGAAGGTGGCCATGGCGCGTGACACCGGCCTGCGCACCTCCCGCCGCATTACTCATGTTTTCGTGATGGACACGCCCACCTATCCGCGCACCCTGCTGATTACCGACGCGGCCATCAACATCGAGCCCGATCTCGAGGACAAGATCCACATCGTGCAGAACGCCATTGACCTGGCCCATGCGCTGGGCATACCGGAGCCCAAGGTGGCGCTGCTTTCGGCAGTCGAGACAGTCAACACCAAGATCCAGTCCACGCTGGACGCCGCGGCGCTGTGCAAGATGGCCGATCGCGGCCAGATCACCGGCGGCATCCTCGATGGGCCGCTGGCCTTTGACACCGCGGTCAGCGTGAAGGCCGCCGCCATCAAGAAACTGGTTTCGCCGGTCACCGGCCAGGCCGACATCCTGGTGGTGCCCGACTTGGAAAGCGGCAACATGCTGGCCAAGCAGCTCGAATACCTGGGCGGAGCGCAATTGGCCGGCATCGTGCTCGGCGCGCGCGTTCCGGTCATCCTCACCAGCCGGGCGGATTCGGCAGAAACCCGGCTCACCAGTTGCGCCGTGGCCGTTTTGCTGCACTATGCTGAGCATCCGCTGGGCAAAGCCTAGCTTTCAATACCATTTGCGGAATCGAACGGGCGCCATCTCCTCTGGGAATGGCGCCCTCTTTTATAGATAAATTTGCCGTTGGGAAGAAATAATGCTGTGGAAAACGCCCGCGCCCGGCGTAGACTCGAAAGCGTTCCTTCGGAGTTATTGTGAGCGTCTTAGGGGTCGTCCCGGCTTTTTCCGGTGAAAGAGGCATGCCGGCTTTTTGGGGAACTTCTTCCCGTCGTATTTCGAGCAAACAGCCACAGTGGCTGGTTTACTCGCCCCCGCCCGAGTGGTCGTATCTGATTGATCGAATGTGAGATTGCCTGGATCAGGAAAGACAGAAATGCCTAAACAGGTTGCAGCTAATCTCTCGGCCTTGATCGAAAGCACCGAAGACCTGATCTGGTCGGTGGACCTCGAATATCGTCTGATTATCTTCAACAGCGCATTGCAGCGCGACATCCAGAATACCTTTGGCGTCCGGCTTGCAGCCGGGATGCGCTTCCACGAAGTGCTTCCGCCGGAGCGGGCGGCGCTTTGGCCTCCATTCTATGAACGCACTCTCTCGGAAGGCCCGTTTCGGGTCGAGTATATGCTGCTCAGCGGCCACACTCTGGAGTTGGCTTTCAATCCCATCGTTGCAGATGGCAAAACGACTGGCATCTCCGTCTTCGGAAAGGACATTACGGAGAGAAAAGCGGCCGAGGAGTCGCGCTGTTTTCTTGCCGATGTGGTGGAGAGCTGCGAGGAAGCCATCATCACCAACGCGCCGTCCGGCGAGATTCTCACCTGGAACCACGGCGCGGAGGTCTTCTACGGCTACTCTGCCGATGAGTCAATCGGAAAACCCTTCTCTATGATCATCGCGCCGGAACGAAGGGCACGCGCGGATC
>JBAVYF010000457.1:0-9139 GCA_049698655.1 Occallatibacter sp.
ATTGCGTGGCGCCGGGATGGGTGAGTACGGAGATGTCGGCTGCCGCGGTGGGCGACCCCGAACTGGGACCGAGGATTGCCGCGGGGATTCCGGTGGGCCGGGTGGGAAGCCCGCGCGAGATTGCCGGACCGGTGCTTTTTCTGTGTACGCCGCTGGCCGGCTTCATCTCCGGCGAGGTGCTCAACGTCAACGGCGGAGCGGTGTTGGTGGGGTAAGAGGAAATGAGAACTTTGCGCAAAGTTTTCCCGGCGGCGCTGGTCCTGATGCTGCTTGCCGCGCCGCCTGTTGTGCGAACGCAGACAAATGAGGACGCGGGCCAAAAGAACGCTCGCCAGGCGCGCGCTGCGCTGGATGTCATGGTGCAGGCGCTCGGCGGCGAGGCCTGGCTCAACATGAAGAACCAGATGCGCGAGGGGCGCGTGGCCGCCTTCTTTCATGGCCAACCCTCGGGCGGCACCACGGAGTATTGGGAGTACCACGCCTGGCCCGACCACGACCGCATCGAGTTCACCCGGCACCGCGACGTGGTGCAGTTTTACATTGGGCGCACGGGCTCGGAGGTGACCTTCAAAGGCCAGGCGCCGCTGCCCCAGGAGCAGGTGGACGACTTTCTGCGCCGCCGCGACCACTCGATTGAGACCGTCGTCAAGGTGTGGCTCAACGATCCGAAGACGATTTTGATTTACGAGGGGCAGCATCTTGCCGAGCGGCACATGGCCGACCAGGTGACGCTGATCTCCGCCGGGAATGAGGCGGTCACGATACTGATGGACGCTGAGACCCACCTGCCGCTGCGGCGAAGTTTTGAGTGGCGCGACCCGGTCTACAAGGACAAGAACCTCGACGCCGAGGAGTATGACGACTACCACACGGTAGACGGCTTTCCCACGCCGTTCAGCATCACACGCTACAAGAATGACGATGTGACGCGGCAGTACTTTCTGGTTCACGTGACGTATAACCAGGATTTGCCGGCGGATTTCTGGAGCGTGGAGGCAGCCGAGAGCCGCATCAAGAAGTAGCCACCTGAGTTGGAGCGGACTGGAGTTTCGTACGCTCCTCCGAGGCAGGCGAGCCGAGCGCCGATTTATAATCCAGAGGAGCGCAAAGCAGCTATACCAGCCGCTCCTTGGAGAGATGCATGACATTCGACATCCAGGAGATCCTGGGATTACTTCCCCACCGCTACCCGTTTCTGTTGATTGACAGAGTCGTAGAGTTCGAGCGCGGCAAGCGCCTGGTAGCCATCAAGAATGTAACCATGAACGAGCCCTTTTTTCAGGGGCACTTTCCCGACTATCCCATCATGCCCGGCGTGCTGGTGATTGAGGCGATGGCGCAAGCCGGGGCCATCATCATGATGAGCGAGATTCCCGACCGCGAAAAGAAGCTGGCGGTTTTCACGGGGATTGAGCGGGCCAAGTTCCGCCGCCCGGTGGTGCCGGGAGATCAATTGCGCATCGAGGTGGACGTGCTGGCGTTCAAGAGCCGGCTGGGGCGGATGGAAGCCAACGCCTTTGTGGAAGGGAAGCTGGCCTGCCAGGCTGTGCTGACCTGCTCGATTGTGCCGCGGGTGCGCGAGGCCGCGCCGGCAGCGGGGGAAGCGCCAGCCGAGGCCGCGGAGTGAGCATTCATCCCAGCGCAGTGGTTGCCGCCGGAGCTGTGGTGCCCGCTTCGTGCACGGTGGGGCCGTACTGCACGATTGGGCCGGAGGTGGTGCTGGGAGAGGATTGCAGGCTGATCTCCCACGTGGTGCTCGACGGACGCACACGCATCGGCGCGCGCAATGTGTTTCATCCGTTCTGCGCGGTAGGCGTGGCGCCGCAGGATTTGAAGTACGGCGGCGAACCGACGGCGCTGGAGATCGGCGACGGCAACACGATCCGCGAAAATGTGACCATCAGCCGCGGAACGGTGGGCGGAGGCGGCGTGACACGCCTCGGGTCGAATTGTTTATTGATGGCCGGGGTGCATATCGGCCACGACAGCCAGGTGGGCAGCCACTGCATCCTGGCCAACTGCGCCACGCTGGCCGGGCATGTGATCATCGAGGACTATGCCACGGTGGGGGCCTTCAGCCCGGTCCATCAGCATTGCATCGTCGGCACGTACTCCTTCATCGGCGGCGGGACCATAGTCACCCAGGATGTTCTGCCCTTCTCGCTGACCTCGTCCAAGCGGGAGAACAAGGCCTTCGGCATTAATAAGATTGGACTCGTGAGGCGCGGCTTCACGCCGGAGCGGCTGCAGGTGTTGCAAAAGGCATTCCGGCTGCTGCTGACGGCGAAGCTGAACACTACCCAAGCCCTGGAGAAGATCAAGGAGCTGGAAGGCGAGGACGCGGCGCTGTTGGCGGCCTTCCTCGAACGCAGCGAGCGCGGGGTCATCAAGTAGCCATGAAACTTGGCCTCATTGCCGGCAACGGGCGGTTTCCGTTTTTGCTGCTGGATGCGGCGCGGGCGCAGGGACTGGCCGTGGTGGTGGCGGCCATCCGCGAGGAGACCGACGCGGAGATCGACCGGCGCGCGGCCGCAGACAGCGGCATCACGGTTCATTGGCTCTCGCTGGGAGAGTTGTCGCGGCTGATCGAGACCTTCCACAAGGAAGGCGTCGAGAAGGCGGTGATGGCTGGCCAGGTGAAGCACAAGCAGATTTTTTCCAGCATACGGCCGGATTGGCGACTGGCCAAGCTGCTGCTGAACCTGCCTATCCGCTCGACGGACAGGCTGATCGGGGCTGTGGCCAAGGTGCTGGAGGATGAGGGCATTGAACTGGTCAGCTCGACCGCGTTTCTTGAGCCACTGCTGGCCGAGGAGGGCGTGCTGACGGAGCGCGCGCCGGATGAGGACGAGCGCAAGAACATTGAGTACGGGCTGAGCGTGGCGCGCGCCGTGGCGGGCTTTGATATTGGGCAGACGGTGGTGGTGGCCGCGCAGGCCTGCGTCGCGGTGGAGGCGATGGAGGGCACGGATGCGGCTATCGAGCGTGCCGGCCGGCTGATGCGGAGCTTGGAATACGATGCGGAAGGCTCCGCGGCAAGTTCCGCTTCGACACTGGAGCGACGGCTGACGGTGGTCAAGGTAGCCAAGCCGAATCAGGATATGCGCTTCGACGTGCCGGTCATCGGTATTGCGACGGTGGAGGCGATGATCCGCGCAAACGCAAGCTGCCTTTCGGTCGAGGCCGGACGCACGCTGCTCTTCGATCGCGAGAAACTGTTGGAACGCGCCGCTCATGCAGGCATTGCCATTGTGGGCACACAGCGCGCAAACGGGTAGCGGAATAATTCTCTGCGTCCTGTCCGCACCCTTCCCCATCCAACAGTCCGGAGGTTCCCTGTGAGAATTCCCCTTCTCTTCGTCCTCGTCGCGGTTGTTGTGCTCGCGGCTTCGTTGGTCACCAACCAAACGGCCGCTCAAACCCTGCCCAGCGTGGGGCAGGATGCACCCGGATTCACGCTTCCCTCGCAGGACGGCTCCCAGATTTCGCTGGAGAGCTTTCGCGGCAAGTGGGTGGTGCTTTACTTCTATCCCAAGGACATGACCTCGGGTTGCACCATCGAGGCGCACAACTTTCAGCGCGATCAGGCGCAATATGATGCCGCCAATGCGGTGATTTTGGGCGTGAGCGTGGATACGCCGGAGAGCCACAAGCAGTTCTGCACCAAGGAGGGGCTGACCTTCCGGCTGCTGGCCGACCCGGAGCACAAGGTCGTTGACGCCTACGGATCGCTGGGCAGCTTCATGGGCATGAAGATCGCCAACCGCAACACCTTCCTCATCGACCCCTCGGGCAAGATCGCACAGGTGTGGACCAAGGTGAATCCCTCCACCCACTCAGCGCAGGTTCTTGCCGCCCTTCCAAACTCCGTCAAGCCACCCGTTGTACATACAAACTCCGTCAAGCCTCCGCAATAAGAACGGCCCTCAGGGCGCGGTCAAACCTTCCAACCCTGCAGCAACAAAGGAGCATTCATGACCATCCCCGTCAACCCCAAGAAGGACTTCGCCGATTCGCATAGCGCGCATTCAGACTCCGCCGAGGCGCTTATTAAAGACAATTCCGTCAAGCCGCCACAGGCTCGGGACCTGTCCGTCAAACCTCCGCAAGCGCTGGACTTGTCCGTCAAGCCTCCGCAAGGACAATAAGGAGGTGCTAGCAACGCATTCCAGACGCAAAAAAGCCCGGCGATAGCCGGGCCTTTTTGCTTGCCTTGTACTTCAGGCAGCCTCTGCTGCTTGGTTGCCTATTTCGCAGTGGCCTACTTCTTCTTCTTCTTGGCAACTGCCTTCTTCGCGGGAGCCTTCTTGGCAACTGCCTTCTTTGCTGCCTTCTTGGCTGGCGCCTTCTTTGCTGCTTTCTTAACGGCCAACTTGTTACCTCGTTTTGTGATTTTTCTGGCGCTCTTGCCGGCCTTGGCCTTCTTGGCCTTAGCCTTTCCGCCTTTTGCGCCAGTACTGCCCTTCTTTGCGGCGGACTTCCTTGCGGCCTTTTTGGCCACAACTTTTTTCGCGGCTGCTTTTTTGGCGACAGCTTTCTTTGCCTTCTTCGCCGGAGCCTTCTTGACCGAGGCCTTCTTTGCCGGGGCCTTTTTCGCAGCCTTTTTTGCGGGAGACTTTTTCTTCGCGGCCTTCCTGACGGCCGGTTTCGATATGGGTTTTTCCACGACCACGATCACCGTCTCTTCAGCCACTCCCTCATCGTCGTCCGAGGAGGTGAGTATGCTGGAGGTTTCAACCTCTTCATCCTCTTCAAAGTCGCCGTGATCGGACTCAAACTCCGCCGGCGTGGCATTCGCTTCGCCGTCGCTCATCGCATACATCCTGAACACTTCTTCCATCCCATTGCCTCCAGCGGCTTGCCGCTGCACTTGATTGCATCTTCATTTTCACGTGGCGGAAAAAACGGGTTCCGCTCGCAAAAGCATTCTAGCAATAGCTTGCACGTTAACACCTGCAATTGACAAGCACGAAATGAGGTTTTCAAAAATATTATTTTGCCGCGTGAGCCCTGGATGTCGCGAGGGGTTTCTTCGCGGGAGATTTTCTTGCGCCCGTAGTGCCGCTTTTATGCGCGCCAGCAGCGGTCGCGGGGCGTTTCGCGGGCGCATGGTTCGCCCTGTTCGCAGTCGGCGCGCTGTTTTTTCTTGTCGCGGATGGAGGAGCGGATTTTTTTGTGCCGCTTTGCGCAGGCGCGGTCTTATGGGCATTTGCGCCGGCTCGCGCGCCTGTTTTGTGATGTGCGTACGCGGCAGTGTGGGGCACGCTGGCCGGGGCGGCGACGCGAATACGCTGTCCGGGCTGAACTTTGATTCCGGTGATCCTGTTCCAGCGGCGCAACTGGCTCAGCGAAACGCCGAAGCGGTCTGAGATGGTCACCAGCGTATCGCCTTTGCGCGCGGTGTAGAGACGCACATGTGCGGCCGGCTCAGCGATGGGCGGCGTGGGCACCAGCAACGCCTCGATGCCTTCGATGCCATCGTCCACGCTGAGTTGATTGACTGAGGCCAGTTCCTTTTCCGTCACGCGATACGTGCGCGCCACCGACGCCAGCGAATCCGAGGGCACGATGCGATGATAGCGCCAGGCATTGCGCCTGGCTTCTGGAATTAAGGCGATGCGCTGCTGGTAGACCGCGGCCATGCCTCCGGGCAGGTGCAGGTCGAAAGGCGAATCGGGCGGTGTGGTCATGCGCAGCAGGCTGGGATTCAAGGCCATCAACTCATCCACAGGCGCATCCACGATATCTGAGACCAGTCTGAGGTTCACCGAGTAGTTGATGGTCACCGTGTCGGTAAGCACCGGCGGATCGAGCGTGAGATCGTCAAATCCGTATTGCGTGGGATGGTTAGCGATGATGATGGCCGCCAGAATCTCCGGCACGTAGTTTCTGGTCTCGGCGGGGAGGTTGTTGCGCTTGTAGAGTTCCCAGAAGTCGGCGTAGCCGGTCTTCTCGACGGCGCGCTGCACATTGCCGGCGCCCCAGTCGTAGCCGGCCATGGACAGGTACCAGTCGCCCAGCTGGTCGTAGATGAACTTCATGTAGCGGGCGTATGCGCGGGTGGATTTTTCCGGATCGAAGCGCTCATCCACATAGGCGTTGCGAGTCAGCCCGTAGTTTCCGTGCGGCATGAACTGCCACATGCCGCCGGCGTGAGAGCGGCGATTGAGGGCGCGCGGCTGAAAGCCCGACTCGGCTACCGCCAGATAGATCAGATCCTGCGGCACGCCCTCCTCGGCCATCACTCGCTGGATCATCGCCTTGTAGCGGCCGGAGCGCTCGAAGGAGTGTTGCAGCGTGTTGTGGCCCTTCTTCGTGTTGGCGAAAAAGTTGATAAAGACGGCCACATAGTCGTTCACCACCAGCGGCAGATCGGAGTTGGTAGTAGCCAGATCGGCCCGGGCCTTGGCCACGATGTTGGGGTCCACGGCAAAGGTCACGTCCTCTGCCGCCTCGGCCGGCGTGGTCTCCTCTTTGGGCACAAATCCATTGCCCTGCTTCAGAGCCTCCATCTCCAGCGCGCTCACGCCGTCCACAATGCGGTCGAACTCCTCCTGCAACTGGGCATCGCTCCTGATATCGATGCCGCAGGTGAGCATCAGGTCCACGGCGCGATCAAACTCCTGCTTGGCCTCAGGCAATCTTCCCTTGTGATAGTCGGCCTCGCCGTGGGCGTAGGCGTCCTCCACCTGCTGGATGATCAAGCGCACTCGCTGCTGCTGACGTGTAGGCGGAGGCGGCGCGGGAGTAGCGGCCTGCGCAGTCGCCGGGGCCGGTGTGAGCGGTGGTGCGGTAGCCTGCGGCCGCGCGCCCTCGGCGGCGCCCTTGGGCGCGGTCGGGGCGCAGCCTGCCAGCGAAAGAGCCAGCACGGCGCAGCCGAAAAATCGAAACGAAATCTTACCCATGCGCATGAGGGATACGATTGCCCGGTCTCCGAAAGAACGTGAAAGGTACTATGCCGATGATAAGCTATGGCCAGGAGGCGTGCGCGCTGCAACGGCGCGAAAAGCCTCTTTCGCCAAGCCAAAATGGACGCGCGCTTCCTCAGAAATTTTGCGATCATCGCCCACATCGACCACGGCAAGTCGACGTTGAGCGACCGTCTTCTGGAGTTCACCGGCTCGGTGACCGGCCGGGAGATGCAGGCGCAGATTCTGGACGACATGGATCTGGAGCGCGAGCGCGGCATCACGATCAAGGCCCACGCCGTGCGCATGATGTACAAGGCGCACGACGGCAACACCTACCAGCTGAACCTGATTGACACTCCCGGCCACGTGGACTTCAGCTACGAGGTTTCGCGCTCGCTGGCCTCGTGCGAGGGCGCGCTGCTGGTGGTGGACGCCAGCCAGGGCGTCGAGGCGCAGACACTGGCCAACGCATATCTTGCCATCAACCACGGGCTGGAAATCATTCCGGTCATCAACAAAATTGATCTGCCCTCTGCGGACATCGAGCGCACCCAGGAGGCCATCGAGAAAGCAGTCGGGTTGGACGCTACCGACGCCATCCCGGTGAGCGCCAAGACCGGGCAGGGCGTTGACGCTGTGCTGGAAGCCATCGTTCACCGGCTGCCGCCGCCTACAGGCGACCCCAACGCGCCTTTGCAGGCGCTGATCTTCGACTCGTGGTTTGATTCCTATCGCGGCGTGATCGTGCTGGTGCGGGTGATGCAGGGCACGATGCGCAAGGGCCAGCGCATCCGGCTCATGTCGAATGGGAAGGCATTTGAAGTGGAGTCCATGGGCGTGCTGATGCCCAAGCCGGTGGAGATCGGCGAACTGCTGGCCGGCGAGGTGGGCTTCTTTGCGGCCACCATCAAGACCGTCAGCGACACCAAGATCGGCGACACCGTCACCGACGACGCCAGGCCCGCCGCGGCCCAGTTGCCCGGCTTTGAAGACATTAAGCCGATGGTCTTCGCCGGCCTCTACACGGTGGACTCGCATGAGCACACGCTGCTGCGCGACGCTCTGGAAAAACTGCGCCTCAATGACTCGTCGTTCTTCTTCGAGCCGGAGAGTTCGGTCGCGCTGGGCTTCGGTTTCCGCTGCGGTTTTCTCGGCCTGCTGCACATGGAAATCATCCAGGAGCGGCTGGAGCGGGAGTACGAGCTGGACCTGATCACGACCGCCCCCGGCGTGCGTTATCACATCCTGATGACCGACGGAAGCGTGATGGAGGTGGACAATCCCTCGCGGTGGCCTGAGCCGACCAACATCGACAAAATTCGCGAGCCGGTAATCACCGCCAAGATTCTCACCAACGAGGAATACGTGGGCGGGATCTTCAAACTGGTGGAGGAAAAGCGCGGCCGGCAGTTGAACTTCGAGTACGTCACATCCAGCCGCGTGCTGCTGACCTACGAACTGCCGCTCAACGAGATCGTGCTCGACTTCTACGACCGGCTGAAGTCGATCTCCCGCGGCTACGCGTCGCTGGACTATCAACTGGCCGGGGAGTGGGAGTCGCCCATGGTGAAGCTCGACATTCTGGTTTCGGGCGAGCCGGTCGATGCGCTCTCCATCATCGTCCACCGCGACTTTGCCTACGAGCGGGGCCGGGCGCTGGTCTCGAAGATGCGCGAGCTGATTCCCCGGCAGCAGTTCGAGGTGGCGATTCAGGCGGCCATCGGCGCCAAGATCATCTCCCGCGAGACGGTGAGTCCGCTGCGCAAAAATGTGCTGGCCAAGTGCTACGGCGGCGACATCAGCCGCAAGCGCAAGTTATTGGAAAAACAGAAGGAAGGCAAGAAACGTATGAAGCGGATCGGCAGGGTGGACATCCCGCAGGAAGCCTTCCTGGCCGTGCTGCGGGTAGGCGAAGATTCACAGAAGTAAGCGCAACTATGTGATTCAATTCACAATTTGTTCATTCATATTTGTGGATAACCCCGGCAAGCCCGCGTGAGCGCCGCCGCCGCGCTTTACGAGTTTATGGGACTGGGCGATCTCTTGATATTGATTGATAAATAAGGAGTTACTTTGCCTATCAGAAGGGAATAACCTTTGGCAAGCGGGGAATTCTGAATTTTCCCGCAGGATTTCTGGAAGTAATCCACAGTTTTTTCCACAAGGAAGGGCACGGCAGTTGCAAAGGCCTGTGTGGACTGGCGAACAAGCGTTCCGGGCATTAGAAG
>JBAVYF010000458.1:0-4771 GCA_049698655.1 Occallatibacter sp.
CATGTGCAGCGTGAGCGCGTCGATCATATCCGAGGCGTTGTTGGTTGCCGAATCCATCGCCGTCATGCGCGCCGCGTGTTCGGCGGCGACCGACTCCGTCATCGCGTGATAGAGCATGGACGAAACGTATTGCGGAATCAGCCCCGCGAACAACTCTTCCGACGGCTGCTCGTAGATGTAGTCCACCTGATTGGTGCCGAACTTGCGTGCTTCCTCGTCGGACTCGGCCGTGTCAACCGGCTCGATCTCGATGCCCGCGCTGAGAGCGGCTTCGGCGGCGCGTTCCTTCTCTTCCGCAGTCGGCTCGACTGCGCCGGTAATCTGAGGGATGCCGATCTTCATCAGCGGCAACAGCTTCTCCACCACCAGCCGCTGGGCGATCACCGATTTGAATTCGTTGTAGACGATGTAGGCGGCGTCGATCTCCTCGTGCACGTAGCGATTGATGACGCTCTGGGCCAGCTCGAAGACGCGGCTTTGTTCCAGCTTCAACAACATTCCCGGATGGTCGCCGGTGACCTCGACGGGAGCTTTGCGCTCTCTCACCTGGAGCGTGTGGCCGTTTGCGTCCGTCTGCTCGTTGTAGACGGCTGCCGGATAGCGGCGGCGCATCTGATCGCGGCCCTTGCGGCCCACGGCCTCGACGTCAATCTCCTTGTCCGGATTGCCGTTGATGAACTGGAAGGCAGTCTTGAGGATGTTGGCGTTGAAGGCGCCGGCAAATCCCTTGTCGCCGCTGATGACGATGAGCAGCACCCGCTTCTCCGGGCGCGTAATGAAGAGCGGATGGCGCAGGTTGCCGGTGGCCTCGTCGAAGATGTCGATGCGGCGGGTCAGCGATTCCAGCACGCTGGTGATCATCCTGGCGTAGGGCCGGGCACTGAGCGCCCGCTCCTGCGCGCGGCGCAGCTTCGCCGCCGAGACCATCTTCATGGCCTTGGTGATCTGCCGCGTGTTCTTCACGCTGCGGATGCGACGCCGGAGATCGAGTACGTTTGCCATGGTCTTCCTTACTTCTTGGCGCTTGGCGCTGGAGCAGTTGGCGCCGCGACCGGTTCCTTCGCCGCCAACTCCGCCTTGAAGTTCGCCGCGTACTCCTTCAGCGCCGCGTGCAATTTGGCGCGCAGGTCGTCGTCGAGCGCCTTCTTTTTGGTCAGGTCTTCGATGAGCGCGGTCTGCGCGCTGTCGAAGTACTTGTAGAGTCCAACCTCAAAGGCGCGAATGTCGCTGACCTGCAGGTCGTCCAGATAGCCCTGCGTTCCGGCAAAGAGAATCACCGTTTGCTGCTGCCACGTGAGCGGCTGGAACTGCGGCTGCTTCAATAACTCAGTAAGCCGCGCGCCGCGGTTGAGCTGCTTCTGTGTCAGCGGATCGAGGTCGGAGCCGAACTGCGCAAAGGCCGCCAGCTCGCGATACTGCGCCAGATCGAGCTTGAGCGTCGCGCCCACCTGCTTGACCGCCTTGATGGCCGCCGAGAAGCCCACGCGAGAGACCGACAGGCCCACGTTCACCGCCGGACGCACGCCGGAGTTGAACAAATCCGTTTCCAGAAAGATCTGCCCGTCGGTGATGGAGATGACATTGGTCGGGATGTAAGCCGAGACGTCGCCGGCCTGCGTCTCGATCACCGGCAGCGCGGTCAGCGATCCGCCGCCCTTCTTGTCGCTGAGCTTCGACGCGCGCTCCAGCAAGCGCGAGTGGAGATAGAAGACGTCGCCCGGATAGGCTTCGCGGCCCGGCGGACGGCGCAGCAGCAGCGAAATCTCGCGGTAAGCCATCGCATGTTTTGATAAATCGTCGTACATCACCAGAGCGTGTTTGCCGCTATCGCGGAAGAATTCGCCGATGGCGCAGGCCGCGTAGGGGGCAATGTAAAGCATCGGCGCGGGCTCGCTGGCCGAGGCGGCGACGATGATAGTGTGCCCCATCGCTCCCGCTTCGGTGAGCGTCTGGACGACCTGCGCAATCGACGACCGCTTCTGGCCGATGGCGCAGTATATGCAGATCAGGTCGTTCTTGGCGTTGTTGATGATGGTGTCCAGCAGCACGGCGGTCTTGCCCGTCTGGCGGTCGCCGATGATCAGCTCGCGCTGCCCCCGCCCGATGGGAATCATGGCGTCAATGGCCTTGAGTCCCGTGGCCATCGGCTCGCGGACGCCCTGGCGATCGATGATGCCGGGTGCCAGCCGTTCGATGGGCAGGGAACTGGAGGAGGCGATGGGGCCCTTGTCGTCGATCGGCTGGCCCAGCGCGTTCACCACGCGGCCAATCATGCCCTCGCCTACCGGCACGCTCAGGATTGTGCCGGTGCGTTTTACCTCGTCGCCTTCGCTCAGCTCGGTGTACTCGCCGAGAATCACCGAGCCAACCGAGTCCTCTTCGAGGCTCAAAGCCAGCCCGGCAATGCCGTGCGGAAAGCTGAGCAGCTCGCCGGCCATCACTTTGTCCAGTCCGTGAAGCCGGGCAATGCCGTCGCCCAGCGAGGTGATGGTCCCGACTTCGTCCACCTGAACCTTGGCGTCGTAGTTCGCGATCTGCTCGCGAAGAAGTTGCGTAATCTCGTCTGCCTTGATCTGAGCCATTTTCATCCTTTGAGGGATTAGTCCCTAGTCCCTAGTCCCTTAGTCCCTGGCTCTTGTCGCTATCCGGCGACAAGAGCTTCCTTCAACCGTTCCAGCCGTCCGCGGACGGAGCCGTCATAGACTGTGGAGCCGATGCGCACCACCGTTCCGCCGAGGATAGACTCATCCAGAGAAAAGCTGGCCTCGATGCGCGCGCCGGCCAGTTTGCCGACCCCGGCTATCAGCCCGGCCCGGTCCTTTTCGCTGAGCTCGCGGGCGGTCACTATCTCCACCGGGCGAATGCCCTGCCGCTCCTGCATCTCCGCGCGATAAGCCGCGGCCACCTCATTCACCTCGCCGATGCGGTCGTTCGTGATGAGCACCGCCAGCAGGTTGCGCAGCTCCTTGCGCAGCTTGAGCTTCGCGTTCATCTTGTCCAGCACCGCAACCTTCTGCGGGGCGGCAACGGCCGGGTTGACAAACAGCTCGCGCAACTCGGCGCTGCCATCCCAGGTGGCAAGAAAATCATTCAACTGCCGGTCGAGCGCGGCTGCATCCAGCTTTTCGGCTGTCACCACGTCGGCAAAGGCGCGGGCGTAACGCGCTACAAAGGCTGCCATCTAGTTCTGCCCTCCTGCATGCGCGCCGCTGCCGGACTCGTCTTTACTGGGCTCGCCTTTTTTGGGCTTGCCTTCTGGGGCCACGTTGCTGAGAAACTCGGCGATCAGGGCCTGATCGGTCTCCGGCGTGAAAACCAGTTGCCTGGCGGCCTGGCCGATGGCCAGATCGGCGGCAAAGTGGCGCAGCCCTCGGCGGGCCTGGGCGGCGGAGGCGTCCACCTCCTGCTCGGCGGCGGCCACGATGCGGGCGCTCTCTTCGGTGATCGTGGACTTGATGCGCGCTTCGTCCTCAAGGCTTTCCGCTTCCACCTGGGCGCGAATCTGGGCAATCTCTCCGTCCAGCCCGGAGAGCTTGGCTTCGATAGCGCTCAGCCGGGCGCCGGCGTCCTCGGTCGCCTTGCGGGCCGACTCGATGTCCGCGCGCACCGTCTCGGAGCGATTGCGAAGAAACCTGGGCAGCCAGCGGAAGAGAGGAATGCCAATGCCAAAGACGATGATGGCAAAGTTAATTCCCATGAAGAGGTTGTCTGCGGTCTGCAGGCTCAGATGGAGCATCCTGGCAATCGATTTCACCGCGGGGGAGTGCAGATAGGCGTCTTCCTCGTTCGCCTCAGGCTTGGGCGCCTCTTGAGTGTTGGCGGCCTCGGGTCCGGCCGCGCCGCTGGTTGCCGAAGCCGGCGTCTGCCGGGCTGCGGGAGCGGCTTGCTGGGCTGTAACGCGGAAGGGCATTGCTGCCACGGCGACAAGAAACGCCGCCAACACGGCAAACCGGACAGTCTGGAAAGAAAAGGGCTGGGCGGAAAAGGGCCGGGCGGAAAAACGCGATTGCGCGGTGGAATCTCTCAACAGGAACTCCCGGCGGCCACGGGCAGCACAGCGCGCACCACCTGACGGGCTAAATCTCCGGCGGAGGCCTGAATAGCCAGCCTTGCCTGCGCGGCCTCGGCTTCCAGCTCTGCCTTGGCCTGGTTTACCTTGAGCCCGGCTGCCTTGCGGGCGGCATCCAGAGCCGCGTCGCGCTCGGCATTCCATTGCTTCACGCGAGCCTCGCGCAACTTGAAGACCTCGCTCCGGGCCTGGCGCAGCCTGTCGGCATACTCGGCCGCTCTGGCCTCGGCCTGGGCAATGGCCTTTTGCGCGTCTTCCCGGGCGCCCTCGGTGCGGGCGCGCCGCTCTTTCAGCGTGGCCGTCAGAGGTCCCTGCACCAGGAACTGGTAAGCCAGAACCAGCACGATGAAGAGCAGAATCGTGGGCACGGCGCCAAGAAAAAGCGCCCCGAGTTGTTGGAAGATCTCTTGCATACTAATCCAGCTTGTTCAGCTTGTTCAGGCGGTCCAGGTGGTCTCTCGCGCGCGGGTGGAACACTTTTTTGTATCAGGAGCGAACCGTCAAGTCAACGCAACTGGCCCCAATTTCCGGATTCCCGTGATGGCGGTAACTATTGGGAATGTTTGTTCGAAAAAA
Organism: Occallatibacter sp.; assembly: GCA_049698655.1. Classification (GTDB taxonomy): domain Bacteria; phylum Acidobacteriota; class Terriglobia; order Terriglobales; family Acidobacteriaceae; genus Telmatobacter. The sequence goes on from JBAVYF010000458.1 coordinate 4,646, forward strand.
GAACTTGATTTTGCCAGGAACAAGCCTAGACTGAGATTACCACCTAGACCCGGTCCAGGGTCCAGCGGGCGGCCGGCTTCGGGAAGTCATTCCACTCCCGGAGTCGATCGCCCGCTTCTTCGTTTT
>JBAVYF010000459.1:0-4265 GCA_049698655.1 Occallatibacter sp.
CAGACAGCGTGACGGGCGCTTTCTATTACCAGTATTTGGGGCCTTACACGACACTGAGCCTCGGCAGCGCACCTACATCCGCACCCGCATCCCCTACCGTGACCTTCACGGTGAGCGGCACCCCCGGAAACATTTTCAGTTTCATTCTCCCGAATTCGGGGGTCGCGGGCGATGTTAATCTCAATAACTTCCTGACCGCTGGCGGAGACACTGTCTCAGGCCTGGGCAGTGCAGGAACCGACAACATCAACAACGGTGTCTTCGTGTTCACCGGCTTCACCTCGCTCACGGCCGGCACAACCTACGAATTCACCCATGACGACGGGATGATGCTCTACCTCACCAACGGCAGCGGCACAATCACGGCGATCAATTCCCCAGGAGCCACCGCCGCGGACACATCGACCTTCACGGTGCCCACAACCGGCACCTACTCCTTCGAGGCTATCTACGCTGAGGTCAACGGAGGTCCTGCCGTACTCACCTCTGACATCAGCTCCAACGCCGCCCCGGAACCCTCATCTCTGCTGTTGCTGGGCACTGGTTTTCTCGGTCTGGCATTCGCGTTGTTTCGCAAGAACAAGCCGTCCGGCCTGGTCTTGCACGCGTAGTCAGCCTGTACATTCTGTTCTGGAATAGAAAGGGCGCGGAAACGCGCCCATTTTTTTATATGTCCGCGATTGAGCCGTCTCCGAATCCAAACAGATATGTGCTGGGCGAGTTCTTGCAGGTCTTGCCAACCTCAGCCCTGGTGAGGCGGGACCCGGTGTACTCGGCCACGAACGCGCCTTTGCGGATGGCCATGGTGTTGTAGCAGCCGGCGGCGTAAATGGACGAGGAGCGGATGATGAGTGCCATGCAGAATCGTTACAGTGGACAGTGAACAGTGATCAGTAAGCGGCACGACTAAAGTCCTGCCCTGATACAACCCTGACTTGAGCAGAGATTCATTAGTTTACAGGCAAGAGGCCTGACTGGTGGTATGAGATTAGGATAGAAATATGAAGCGATTTTTAGCCTTCGCGCTGGTGTTGGCGGTTTGCCTTGCGGCGGCGCAGCAGCTGCTCGCACAGGCGCCGGCTGCGGGCGATACATCAGGAACTGGGCAGAGCAAGCCGGCTGGCGAGAGTAAAACGCCGCCTAACTCCAGCACCAATCCCTTTCCCGAGGATACGAGTACCGTTCCGGTGATGCCCTCGAAGACCACGCCGCTGCTGCCGGAGGGGACCTATCGCGGGGCGGAAAGCGCGCCACTACCGCTGCCGGGTGAGGACGCCGACCCGGTCCGCAGTCCGGATGACCCTGAGTCGGCTGCCAGCAGCGGCTCGGAAGTCGATTCGAGCTCCAGTCTCAAAGGCCTGGAGAGACTGCTGCCACGGCCGGAGGACGATCAGCCGGAAAAGAAGAAAAAGCTGCTCTTCAAGGAGCCCACCCACCAGGAGGCCTCGTCCAAAGACATCGAAGTGGGCGGATACTATTTGCAAACCAGGAACTGGAAGGCGGCTCTATCGCGCTTCGAGTCCGCGATGGTGCTGGACCCGGAGAATCCCGAGGTCTATTGGGGTTTGGCCGAGGCGGAGCACCACCTGGGCGATTTTGCCAGCGCAAAGGCGCACTATCTGAAGCTGCTGGAATACGATCCCGACGGTCCGCATGGCAAGCAGGCGCGCAAAGAGCTGCAGGACCCTGCGCTTGTGAAAGCGCAGAACGGCCCGCCCGGACAACCTGAGGTAGGGAAGCCGAAGTAGGAGCTGCTCGGATAGAGTGCTGCGGACGTATTGGCTGGCGCTCGCCGGAGAAATCACCGCTGCCGTCGAGGCACACTTTAGCATACGGCTTGAAATGGAGCCGGTGATGGTGGGGTTCTAACTTATGGCTATAGAATCATCAGGTAGCTCAACAGGGGTTCAGGCAGTGTGGTGGTGTGAGCGTGAACTTTTCATCTCTGGCTCGTTTTTTCCGGCAGCAAATCATTTACATCGCTCTTTCTGCGGTGCTCGTCGCAGTTTTCTGGGCCATCGGAGAGCAGACCAGTCCCGTCCTGGTTTTGGTGTACACGCTTTGCATAGGGAATCTTCTCTCGCCTGCGGTAAGTCGGTTAGAATTCCTTTATTCTGAAAAGCCATTTCCTTTCAACTGGCTGATTTTTCTACTTGTCCTCCTTGTACTGACTTTCCCTATTTACCTTATTTCAACCACAGTTTTATGGTTAATTGCTCGGCCGGCTCAACTGGCGCTTTCCAAACTACTTGCAACAGAATGGAAGTTGCCGTTCCTGGTAATATTCGTCTTCGGTTTTTCTTCGTTTCTGTACAAAACCATGAAAGAGCGGCTGGAGCGACGCAATGCCGAACTTCAGCATTCTGTGGAACGCGGAGCTGCAAAGCTTGAAATGCAGGATCAGGAATTGGATCGCGCACGTGAGATACAGCAGTCGCTGCTTCCCAGAGAAATTCCCCAGATTTCGGAATTTGAGGTCGCGGGAGCGTGGCAGCCCGCCAGCACTGTGAGCGGAGATTACTACGACGTGCTTCGGCTCGGCGATCATAGACTCGGAATCTGCATCGCCGACGTGGTAGGAAAAGGTGTATCCGCCGCTCTGCTGATGGCCAATGTGCAGGCCGCGGTACGCGCGTTTGCGAGCGACTCGGAAAGTTCGGCCCAGCTTTGCGGCAAAGTCAATCGACTTCTGTGCGAGAACATTGCGACGGGGAAGTTTGTCACCTTCCTCTACGGCATCCTCGATGGCGAAACGCGCACGTTCCAATTTTGCAACGCCGGGCATCTTTACCCCATCCACATGTCGGGCGGCTCCATCCGGATGCTTGAGGAAGGCGGCGCAGTGCTCGGCGTTTTCCCATCCTGGACCTACGAGGACTCAATGGTCGAGTTGAGAGCAGGGGACCGCTTATTCCTGTTCACTGATGGCATCACAGAAGCATCTAACACAAATGGGCAGGAATTCGAAGAAGCGAGCATCATGGCCTTCGCGAAAGCCAACAGCACGCTCACCGCAAACGAGTTGAATAACCGGCTGCTTGTGCAAGTCTCCGCCTTTTGCGACGCACAATTCCAAGATGACGCAACACTCCTGGTAATCGCTGCGAATTAGGCCTTCCCAATTCGCCCATGCAACCGTTCCCACTCCGAAGCCGAAGCCTGGTATGACAATCCAAACAGAGAGTAAGGAATCAGTTGGACATCAAACCGTTTCAGTCTCCAATGCAGGACAGAAATCGCCGCGCGCTGGTAGGCTAACACCAGGCATGAACGACAATTTGCACCAGTTGCGCTGTATCGGATGCGGGGCGCGGATCGCGGGCGCTGAAGCCCAGCCGGACTTCCGTTGCGCCGTCTGCGGAGACCTGTTTGAAGTGGAATACCCCGGCTGGGGCCAGCTCAGGGGCCATGACCGTCCCAACCCGGGCGCGCTCAAATGGCTCTGGCGGGAGCGGCGCTGCTCCTCCGAGGCGTTGGACCACTCCGGCGTCTGGCGCTTCCGCGAACTGCTACCCATTCTGGACAGCTTTGACAATGTGGTGACGCTGCGCGAGGGCAATACGCCGCTCTACCACCTAACACGCGCCTCCAAAGCTCTGGGTGTTGACCAGCTTTATGCCAAGCACCAGGGAATGAACCCGACAGGATCATTCAAAGACACAGGCATGACGGCAGCGATGAGCGTGGCCAGGGAGCGTGGCTTCGAGTGGGTGGCCTGCGCATCGACCGGGAACACTTCGGCGGCTATGGCCGCTTATGCCGCGCGCGCCGGGCTGCGCAGCCTGGTGCTGGTTCCCGAAGGCAAGATTGCCTGGGGCAAGCTCTCGCAGGCCATGGACTACGGCGCGGTCACTTGCCAGTTGAAAGCCGATTTCGACGGCTGCGTTCGCTTGCTGACACAGATAGTGAGGGAAGCGCCCATCTATCTGCTCAACTCTGTGAACCCCTACCGGCTGGAGGGGCAGAAGACGCCGGCCTTCGAGATCGCCGAAACCTTCGACTGGAATGTTCCCGATCATCTGATAGTCCCCGGCGGCAACCTGGGCAATAGTTCGGCGCTGGGCAAGGGCTTCCGCGAGTTGCACGAGTTGGGATTGGTGGCGAGGATGCCGCGCATCAGCGTGATTCAGGCTGCGGGAGCGAATCCGCTGGTGCGCTGCTTCAACGAGCATCAAGCTGCCGTGCTGGAGCCGGTCGAGGCCGACACCCGCGCCACGGCTATTCGCATCGGCAATCCGGCTTCGTGGCGCAAGGCCGCGCGGGTT
>JBAVYF010000460.1:0-21564 GCA_049698655.1 Occallatibacter sp.
TGAGCGAGGGCATGGGCCGCCTTGTTCAGCAGCATCGCTACCTGTCGGTGACAGGCCTGTCCAACATCATTCAGGTCTTCAACGACATCGAAAAGGGGAAGCTGCGAAACGTGGGCTTCCTCGAGGCGTACTGCTGTTGGAACGGCTGCCCTAGCGGGAACCTCACCGTCGCGAACATGTATGTTGCGGGGTCCACGTTGCGTTCTCTGGCGAGGACCCTGCCGGAGATGGACCCTGAGACGGAGGCGGAAGTCGAACGGCGGTTTCCTATGGAAGACTTCTCTCTTAAGGCCCCGATTCGGCCGCGTCTCACCCGAGGAACCGCGGCCAGTCTGAAGGAGCGAGTCCAGATGAGGCAGTTGGCAGAGGACGCGCTGGCCAGTTTGCCTGGCCTCGATTGCGGGCTCTGTGGGGCCCCGACGTGTAGGGAATTGGCGAGAGACGTGAGCGTGGGCGACGCCAGTAAGAACGACTGTGTGTTCTTTTCCAAAAGCCGTCTGCAGGATCTGCGACGAGTCTATCTTCGCAGTAAGGCTTAGACTTTATGCTGTGGAAGTGCCTGTTGGTGATTGACAACAGCGGCAAGATCAAGCGTGGAGGCAACGACGATGGGAGCGGAAAATAAGAGCCTTCAGATGGTGCTGGGACAGTTCCCCGCTGCGAAGGGGAGTCTGATCCCAATTCTGCAGAGAGTGCAGGAACTCGCGGGGTACATCTCATCGCAAGCCGCCTGGGAGATCTCCCAGGCCCTGCGGCTTACCGAGAGTCAGGTGTATGGGGTCGCGTCGTTTTACTCCCAGTTCCGTTTCACCCCGCCGGGACGGCATCGCTTCCACGTCTGCCGGGGAACGGCCTGCCACGTGCGCGGCAGCCAGGCGCTGCTCGACACGCTGGAGCTCCACTTGGGCATCCGGGAGGGCGAGACCTCGCCCGACCGAGAGTTCGAGCTCAACCAGGTGGCCTGCCTGGGCGCATGCGGACTGGCGCCTGCGCTGGTGATCGATGAACGGGTGTATGGGCTGATGACTCCGGAGCGTGTGATCGCGCTGATCGAAGAAATCAAGGCCCGGGAAGATTTAGCCAACAAAGCAGTGGATGCCGGGCAGCTCACGGCCGGAGAAGCCCATGCCTGAGATGGAAGCGATTTTACAAGTTCCAGGATTTAAAGACGGAAGCATCGCGACGGTGCGCCGCGTGGTGGTGTGCGCAGGCACGGGCTGCTTGGCCAACGGCTCCATGAGCGTATTTGACCGGCTGAAGGAAGAGATCGCAGGCGCCGGCCTCCATGTGGTGCTCGAGCTGCGTCCCGAGGACGGCGACCAGGACGTGCGCGTATCGAAGAGCGGATGCCAGGGCTTTTGCCAGATGGGGCCTCTCGTCTCCATTCTTCCCGACGGCATTCTCTACGCGCGCGTGAAGAGCGAAGACGTGACGGAGATTGTGGGCGAGACGCTGGTGCGCGGCCAGGCCGTTCAACGGCTCCTCTACAAGGACCCGGTCACGGCAACCGTCTGCCGCGGCATTCAAGACAATCCCTTCTACGCGCGGCAAAACCGGCTGGTGCTGCGCGAATGCGGATTTCTCGATCCCGAAGACATTCACGAGTACATTCTGCATGGCGGATACGCGGCCGCCCGGATGGCGTTTGTGGAGATGTCGCCCGAGACTATCTGCAAGAGGATCACCGAGTCCGGCCTGCGCGGGCGCGGGGGCGGCGGATTTCCCACCGGGCGCAAGTGGGATGCGGCGCGGATGCAGAACTCAGCTGAGAAGTATGTGATCTGCAACGGCGACGAAGGCGATCCGGGCGCGTTCATGAACCGCTCGTTAATGGAAGGCAATCCGCATAGCGTGCTGGAGGGGCTGATGATCGCGGCGCGCGCTATCGGCGCTAACGAAACCCTCGTCTATGTTCGCGCCGAGTATCCGCTTGCCGTCGCGCGCATGCGCCGTGCGGTTGCGGACGCGGCGCGCGAAGGCATTCTCGGTAGCAACGTCTTCGGCACCGGCCTGGCGCTGAAGTGCAACGTAATGGAAGGGGCAGGCGCGTTTGTGTGCGGCGAAGAGACGGGTATGATCGCCTCCATCGAAGGGCGCCGCGGGATGCCCAGCCCCAAGCCGCCCTTTCCGGCGCAGAAAGGGCTGTGGGGCAAGCCCACCATCATCAACAACGTGGAAACCCTGGCCCATGTGCCGCGCATTCTCAACCTGGGGCCGGAACAGTTCCGCAGCGTGGGCACGCCGGAGTCACCAGGCACAAAGACGTTTGCGCTCACCGGCCACGTGGCCAACACAGGATTAGTCGAAGTGCCGTTTGGAACCACGCTGCGCGAAGTAGTGGTGAATATCGGCGGCGGCATCACCGGGGACGATGGCAAGATCCCAAAGGGCAAGATCGCGAAACGCTCCTTCAAGGCGGTGCAGATCGGGGGCCCAAGCGGCGGCTGCCTGACCGAGGAGCATCTCGACCTGCCGCTGGACTATGAATCGCTGCGCTCGGTCGGCGCCATGGTGGGCTCAGGCGGACTGGTGGTGATGAACGACCACACCTGCATGGTCGGCATCGCGCGCTTCTTTATGCAATTTACGCAGCGCGAGTCGTGTGGCAAGTGCGTGCCGTGCCGCGAAGGCACGCGGCAACTACTGGCGCTGCTCGATGACGTGACCGAGGGCCGCGCCGGCGCGGGCACGCTGGATCAGCTCGAGAAGTTGGCCAGGGTGGTGCAGGCAGGCTCTCTGTGTGGGCTGGGCAAGACCGCGCCCAACCCGGTGCTTACGACGATGCGCTACTTCCGTAAGGAGTACGAGGAGCACGTTTTCGAAAAGCGATGCCGGGCGCTGCGCTGCCGCGAACTAGTCGAGTTCCGCGTGGTCCCCGAGAAATGCACCGGCTGCCGGCAGTGTGTGAAGGCGTGCCCAACGGGGGCCTGCACCGGCCCGCGTTCGCAGCCGCACAACATCGACAAGAGCAAGTGCATCAAGTGCCGCGCCTGCTATGAGGTCTGCCGCTTCGATGCTATCGCGGGCGACGCCATCATCATCACTTCCGGTGGCCAGCCGGCCTGATCAGAGGTTGCCATGTTTCAAGACGAGACTGTAGTGCTGGAGATCGATGGGCAGGGAGAGGTGTCGGCATGAAACTGACTATCGATGGCGCTGAACTGTCAGCCCGCGACGGGTCCTCTGTTCTGGAGGCGGCACAGCAGAACGACATCTACATTCCCCATCTCTGCGCGCATCCCGAGCTCTCGCCGTACGGAGGATGCCGGTTGTGCCTCGTCGAGGTGGAGGGTATGCCTGGCTGCCCCCCTGCCTGCACGACCCAGGCGAGCGAGGGCATGGTGGTTCATACGAAGACCGACGCCGTCCAGGCCCTGCGGCGCGAGATCCTGCAGCTCATGCTGAGCGTGCACCCGGCCGCGTGCCTGGTGTGCCCAGAGTCCGTAGACTGCGCATCCTACCAGGGCACGATCCGCAAGGTTGGCGTCACGACGGGATGCCGGTACTGCCCCAAGGACAGCGTGTGCGAGCTGCAGGCCGTAGCGAAGAGCTTGGGCGTTACCGAGCTCACGCTGCCTAACAAATACCGCGACCTGCCGGTGGAGAGGGACGAGGAGTTCTACGACCGGGACTACAACCTCTGCATCATGTGCGCCCGCTGCGTGCGCGTGTGCGAAGAACAGCGCCAGGCCGCGGTGCTGTCTTTCCGCCAGCGCGGCCACCTCACTACCATCGGTCCGGCGTTCGGGATGTCGCACTACGACGCCGGCTGCGAATTCTGCGGCGCCTGTGTGTCTGTGTGCCCGACGGGCGCGCTCTCGGAGAAGGGGCGCAAGTGGGCGGGCGCGGCCGAGCGGTTGGCCCCTTCAGTGTGCATGCTTTGTAGCCAGCAGTGCGACATCCAGGCCGTGGTGGTCAAAGACCGCGTTGTGGCCACACTACCGCCCGGCGATCCGGGCGCAACAGGTGGCGAGCTGTGCGTGAAGGGCCGCTTCTGCCTGGCCGACCTGGCAAACCACCCCGACCGGCTCAGGGTCCCGACGCTCGAGACAGTTGAGGGCTCTGAGGAGGTGGACTGGGACAGGGCCACGGCCGCAGTCGCAGAAAAGCTCCGAGGGATCCCCGGCGAGAGGATCGCGATCTATGCCTCGCCGGACCTGCTGCTCGAGGACCTGGTCACGCTGCGGTGGCTGGCGGACAACGTGCTGCACACGGATCATGTGACCACGACGGCTATTGCGCCGGGATCTGGCGAGTTGCTCAACCGATCGTTCGCATCGCCCGGCTTGGATGCGCTGGAATCGTCGCGCTGCATCGTGTCGCTTTTCTTCAACGGCAACTACGGCTACTCGCCCACCACGCTCGCCATCAAGCGCGCCGTGAACCAGGGCGCGCGCTACTTCCAGATTGGCTGGCTCACAGATCCAACCTCGCGCTTCGCCACTCGGCGCGTTACGCCGAAGCCGGGCCACGAAGCGGCGCTGGTGCGCGGCCTCATCAACGCAATCTCCGGGCAGGCGAGCGACAATGCGGATCTCGCCGATATCGCTGAGGCGCTGCGCGCGGGCGAGCGGACGACCTTCTTGCTGGGCATGGGCGTCGCCAGCCTGCCGGAGGCGGCTGAGTTGCTCGCCGCCATCGACAAGTTGACCGAGCTGAAGCGCGCCGCGGTCCTGGTGCCGCATCCGCACGCCAATCTGTTGGGGTTGGTGGCAGCGCTCAGGCCGAAGCCGAGAGAGGATGTGGAGCGTCTCGTGCGCGACGGCAAGATCGACGCGCTGTGGCTCATCGGTGAAAGCCCCTTCGAGAAGCGGCCGCCCGTGAATGTGGTCATCTACCAGAACACGTTCCCACCGCCCGAGGACCTCGCGGCCGACGTGGTGCTGCCTTCGGCTTCGTGGTTCGAGGTCACCGGCTCGCTCGGGGCCGCGGACGGCCAGTTGCGGCTCAAGGCCGTGCAGGCGGCCGTGCGGCCGCCTGGGCTGGCGCGTCAGGATGGGGAGATCCTCGCCAAGGTTGCGGAGGCTATGGGCGCCCGGGATGTCGGCGCGCCGTCGGCCGAGGAGCTGAGCGCGCTTGCCAGGGATGCACAGCGAACTGCAGCCGCACTCTTGGCGGGCCACCAGGTCCATGGCTCGGCGCCTGCACAAGCAGCGGAGGATGCGCGGCATGTGCTCGTGCGTGAGGTCAATCCACACCGGTTCCGCGGCCTGAGCCTGGCTGGCTATATCGAGGGCATGGCCCGGCTGGCGCCGGAGGAGACGTTGATGGTGAACCCGCAGGATGCAGCGGAGTTGGGTGTACGCGACGGGGATTCGTTGACCGTCACCGCCGCTGGCCAGAGCCGGCCGTATCCCGTACGCCTCGATCGCAAGGTCGCGCCGGCGCTCTTGTACCTGCTTTCGTCTTCGGACTGTGACGTTGTCAGCCCCGTTCGCGTGGAGGTGTGCTGATGTTCAAGATCGTCAAGCTGCAACGAATGGTTCCCAACATCTACCTCATGGAGGTGGATGCTCCCGATGTGGCTGAACAGATACAGCCTGGCCAGTTCGTCATCGTGCGTGCCGCGGAGGGCGGCGAGCGCATTCCGCTCTCGGTCGCTGACTGGGACCGCGAGGCAGGCACTGTAACAATCGTGTTCATGGAAGTTGGAGCGTCGACGGGCAAGCTGGCGCGACTCAAGGCGGGTGATAGTATCCCCACGCTGGCCGGGCCGCTCGGCAACCCCACGGCAATTGCCAGCACAGGGCAGGTGGTGTGCGTGGCTGGCTGTTACGGCATCGCGTCCATGTTTCCGATCGTGCGCGCCCTGCACGAGGCGGGCGCCGAGGTCACGGTCGTGCTCGAGGCGCGCGGAGCATTCCTCCTCTATTGGGAGGACCGCATGCGGGCCCTGGCCAAGCGTGTCTTCACCATCACCCGCGACGGCAGCTCGGGACTGCGGGGCCACGTGTCTGGCCTGCCGGAGATGCTGCGCCAGGCCGGCGTCGTACCCAGCCAGGTGATCGTGAATGGATGCACGTTCCTCATGTCGCAGAGCTCCAGGACGCTCGACGGCTTGGGTGTGCCGATCACGGTGTGCCTGAACCCAATCATGATTGACGGCACGGGTATGTGCGGCGTGTGCCGAGTGAGCGTCGGCGGCCAGATGAAGTTCGCCTGCGTGGACGGGCCGGACTTCGACGGCCGCGAGGTTGACTGGACGGAGCTGTTGGCCCGCCGCAAGCAGTATATGGATGAAGAGGCTTACCTTTGTCACCGGGCCTCAGTCGCGAAAGGGGTCTGACTATGGCCGAGAAGAAAAAGCTGGACTTGGAACGGCGGGAGATGCCCAAGCAGCCACCGCACATCCGCCGGCGCAACTTCCGCGAAGTTGCTCACGGCTATACGCCCGAACTGGCGATCGCTGAGGCCCAGCGGTGCCTCCTGTGCCCGAAGCCCTCGTGCATCGAAGGCTGCCCCGTCGACAACGACATTCCAGCCTTTGTTCGGCTGGTCGCCGAGGGGGATTTTCTGGGCGCGATCAGCAAGCTCAAGGAGACCAACTGCCTGCCGGCCGTGGCCGGTCGCGTGTGTCCGCAAGAAACGCAATGCGAGGCGACCTGCCACCTGCACAAAAAGGACGCATCCATAGCCATCGGCCGCCTGGAGCGCTTTGCCGCCGACTGGGAGGCGACGCAGGCCGAGGTGCAGATGCCTGAGATGCGGCCGCCCTCTGGCAAGAAGGTTGCGGTGGTCGGCTCGGGCCCGGCTGGAGTCACCGTTGCCGGCGACCTGATCAAGCTCGGCCACATGGTGGTGATGTACGAAGCCCTGCACGAACCGGGGGGCGTGCTGACCTACGGGATCCCCGAGTTCCGCTTGCCCAAGCAGATCGTGCGGCGGGAGATCGACTACATCCGCAAGCTCGGCGTCGAAGTGATCTGCGATTACGTCGTAGGCCGGACCAAGACTCTGGAGCAACTGCTCGACCGCTACGACGCCATATTCCTGGGGACCGGCGCGGGCCTGCCGTGGTTTCTCGAAATCCCCGGCGAGAACCTGTGCGGCGTCTACTCAGCCAACGAGTATCTCACGCGCATGAACCTCATGCGCGGGTATGCCTATCCGAACTCCTCGATGCCCATCAAGCGGCACCGGCGCGTGGCCGTGTTCGGGGGCGGCAACGTGGCCATGGACTCCGCCCGCACCGCCGTGCGGTTGGGCGCCGAGGAGGTCTACATCATCTATCGTCGCTCCCGGCAGGAGCTGCCCGCGCGCCTCGAGGAGGCGGAGAACGCCGAGGAAGAGGGCGTGATCTTCCAGTACCTCACTCTGCCAGTGCGCCTGATCGGCGACGAGAATGGTTGGTTGAAGGAGATTGAGTGCCTGCGCATGGAGTTGGGCGAAGCAGATGATTCGGGCCGGCGCAAGCCAGTCAAGATCCCGGGCTCGGAGTTCCGGATGCCTATGGACGCGGCAATCATCGCCCTCGGCAACAGCCCCAACCCCCTCATCCCGAGGTGTACGCCCGACCTGAAGGTCAACAAGAATGGGACGATCTTCGTGATCGACGTCAAGACAGGTAAGACCTCCAAGGACAAGGTATGGGCAGGGGGCGATGTGGTCACGGGAGCGGCCACTGTCATCCTGGCCATGGGTGCGGGGCGAGCGGCGGCTCGATCCATGCACGAGTACTTGACGGGCGAGAAGCTGGCCGACACCACGTCGGAGGTCACGAGCAGCTAGCGTGATTCGAAATCTGTGACTTGCATCTAGCTTAAGATTCACAAAAAATAAACAACCTAGACTGCGTGACAGGGGGAGAGTCATTCGAGCTCTCAGTAGAACTTTCTCGCCTGCAGTTCTCCCAGACCAGCAGGTTTCGTTTGGAGATGTAACAAAGGACTTGAGTGGGATCGCCTACAGCAGTTCTCCAATTGCTGTAAACCGAAACCATAACTGCCGAGTGGCTTTTTCCTTAAGAAAAAGCCACCTTGCACGGCCTTGGAAAAGGCACATGAATTGGAGAACTGCTCTGGACGAGTGAGGTGCCCTGTTGGCAACAGCTGAGAACTCTCAAGTCGGCAAATCGATGAGCGATTGCCGGCTTCCCAGTAACGATCCATACGTGATCGCCATTCGCTCGCGTCTCGCCGTTACGTGTGCTGCCGGTCTAGGTTTCCGATTAGAATACCTCGACGCAGGGCCCTACGCTTGATGAGCAGAAAAAACACCGGCACGAGAATCAGGACGTGGATGGTGGATGTAATCATTCCGCCGACGATCGGGGCCGCAATAGGTTTCATCACGTCTGAACCGATGCCGGTTTCCCACAGAATGGGCGCGAGGCTGAGGATGACGGTGGTCACGGTCATCAACTTTGGCCGGAGCCGCTGGACCGCGCCTTCAATGACGGCCTGCTCGAGGACGGATTCCGACATGGGCTTATCCTGCGCGAGGTGACGCTGGAAGGCTTCATGCAGATAGACCACCATCACCACGCCGGTCTCGACCGCGATGCCGAACAGCGCGATATAGCCGACCCATACAGCAACGCTGAAGTTATAGCCGAGCGTCCACTGAAGCAGCAGTCCTCCAGACATGGCGTAAAGCGTGGGAAAGATCAGCACCGCGGCCTCAAGGGCGGATTTGAAGACAAGATAGAGCAGCAGGAAGATGACGAAGAAGACGATAGGCAGGATGAGTTTGAGGCGCTGTTTGGCGCGCATCTCGAACTCATATTCTCCGGCCCAGCGCCAGGTGTAGCCGGCGGGCAGAGCCAGCTTTTGGTTCAGCAACCGTTCCGCGTGATTCACAAACCCCCCGTAATCGTGCGTGTTCAGATTGAGATAGACATAGCCGGTTAACGCGCCATCTTCGTCGCGGATCATGGATGGGCCGCGCGAGTAATACACGCGAGCCACTTCGCCGATGGGAATCTGTTCGCCGGAGGGAGTCGGGATGAGAGCCTGCGATAAGGCTTCAGGATGGTCGCGAAGATCGCGTTGATAGCGCACCGCGATGGGAAAGCGCTCGCGGCCTTCCACATTCTCGGCAATGTCGGCTCCGCCGATCTCCGAAGTGATGACCCGCTGCACGTCAGCCACGGTCAGGCCGTAACGTGCGGCCTCGGGCCGGTTCACATCGACATTCAGATAGAAGCCCTGCGCAACGCGCTCGGCATAGATGGAGTTAGCCTCCGGCATGGCCGATAGTATCTGCTGCATCCGCGCTCCGATATCCTCGATGCGCGCCAGATCAGGGCCTTGAATCTTGATCCCAACCGGGGTCTTGATGCCGGTCAGTTCCATGTCGAGGCGGTTGGCGACGGGCATGGTCCAGGTATTGGTAAGGCCGGGAAATTGGAGTTTCTCATCCATCTCGCGGATCAGCTTTTCGTAGTTCATGCCGGGGCGCCACTGATTGCGGGGCTTCAGCATGATGGTGGTGTCGTACATATCCAAAGGTGCATTGTCTGTGGCGCTGTCGGAGCGGCCAACTGTGCCGAAGACCGTTGCGACCTCTGGAAATGAGCGGATAATCCGGTCCTGTTCCTGCATCAGCGAGACCGCCTGCGTAATCGAGATGCCGGGCAGCGCGCTCGGCATATACAGTGCGGAACCTTCGTACAGCGCGGGCATGAACTGGCTGCCGAGACGGAAGTAGAGAGGAATGGTGGCGGCCAGGAAGGCCAGATTCAGCACGAGCACCAGTTTCCAGTGCTTGAGGCACCAACGCAGCACGGGTAGATAGATGGCCTGGGTAACTCGCGCTGCGGGGTTCTTCGACTCGGGACGCAGCTTTCCTCGCAAGCAGAACGGCATGAGCGCCGGCACCAGCGTAATAGAAAGCAGCGACGAGAAAACCAGGGCCAGCGTCTTGGTCCAGGCCAGCGGCCGGAACATGCGGCCTTCCTGCGCTTCCAGCAGAAACACCGGCAGGAACGAAACCACTATGATGATGAGCGAATAGAAGAGCGCCGGGCCAACCTGCTGCGCCGCACCGACGAGAATGCGCCGCCGTTCCGATTCGCCCGGTATATCGGTGCGCTCAGCCAGACGGCGGTATCCGTTCTCCACCATAACGATTGCGGCATCGATAAGCACGCCGACGGCCAGCGCCAGGCCGCCGAGCGACATGATGTTGGAGCTGACGTGCAGAAAGTACATCGGAATGAACGCGGCCAGCACGGCAATGGGTAGAGTCAGGATGGGAACAAGCGCGGAGCGGAAGTGGAAGAGGAAGGCAATGCTGACGAAGCTGACGATGATTGCCTCAAAGAAGAGGTCCCGCTTGAGCGTGTGAATCGACTGGTCGATCAGCCAGGAACGGTCATAGCCGGTCACAACTTCAACGCCGGCAGGCAGTGAGGGCGCGATCTCCTTGAACTTGGCCTTCACTCCGTTGATGACGTTGAGCGCATTCATGCCGTAGCGCATAACCACAATGCCGCCCACGGTCTCCCCTTGTCCCTGCCAGTCAGCCGCGCCGCGCCGCACGTCCGGACCGAAGGAGACAGTGCCGAGATCCCGCACCAGCACCGGCGTGCCGTTCTTTGTAGCAACGGGGACATTTTCGAGATCGGAGAGCGAGCGCAGATAGCCGAGGCCGCGAATCATGTACTCGGCACCACTCATGTCCAGTACGTCTCCGCCAACTTCATTGGTGCTCTGCCGGACCCGGTCGATCACGGTCGATGCGGAGATGCCGTAGGAGAAAAGTTTTTTTGGATCGAGGTTGACCTGATACTGGCGTACAAAGCCGCCGATGCTGGCCACCTCCGCCACTCCGGGCACGGTTTCAAGCTGGTAGCGCAGGTACCAGTCCTGCAACGCGCGCAGGTCGGCCAGGCTTTTGGTGTGACTGCTGTCCACGATGGCATACTCGTAAACCCAACCCGCGCCGGTGGCATCCGGGCCGATTGCGGGATGCACGTTCGTGGGTAGCCTTCCGGCAATCTGTTGTAGATACTCGGTGACGCGCGAGCGCGCCCAGTAGAGGTCGGTGCCATCCTGAAAAACGACGAAGACATAGGAGTCGCCGAACATCGTTTGGGCGCGCACGTTCTTGACTTGGGGAGCCGAAAGCAGGGCGGTCACAATCGGATAGGTCACCTGGTCTTCAATCACATTCGGGGGCTCGCCGGCCCACGGCGTGTGAATGATGACCTGAACGTCGCTGATGTCGGGAAGCGCGTCGAGTGGCACACGCTGAAGACACCATATGCCCGCGACGACAAGGAGAATGGCTCCCATAAATACGAGGAAGGGGTTACGCGCGCACCATGCGATAATTCGTGAAATCATCACATGCCTCCCGTGGCGCTGACGCTTAGCTGTTTTGTGGCGATGGTCTTGCCGCCACGCTGGACGGTCACGGTCACCTTCCAGGCGCCTCCCGTCTCCAGTTGCAGAGGCCCTTCATAAAGCCCGTTGCCCTTGCCAGCCAATGTGGCTGCTGCGCGGCTTGCCGCCATTCCCATCGCGGGCATGGCCGGCATGAAGAAGGTCACTGTGACCTGCGCTCCCGCCACGGGCTTTCCATCCGCGCCGGTCAGCTTCACGCGCACGGTGTTTGCGCCTTTGCGTGGCGGCGAAGGTTCGGTGCTGAAGTCGATCAGCATCTGCTGGGCCGGCGCGGCGCTCGCGCTCCCACCCGGCTGCGGCGGGGCAGGCGCAAAGGTTCCCATCGCCGCCTGTAGCTGCGCTTCAGAGTCCACCAGGAAGTTAGCCGAGCTGACCACCTGTTCGCCGGCCTTCAGGCCGCTGAGTATAACGATGGAATCGTCGAGCCGCGGTCCGGTCTGAACGACGCGCGGCTCGAGATTGCCGTTTCCGTGGTTCACAAAGGCGATGGCCCGCGCGCCCGTCTGCAGGACCGCGGAGGACGGCACGACCAGTTGCCGCCCCAGCGGAACGGCGATGGCGACGTTCACGTACATTCCTGGCTTGAGAGCGACGCCCGGGTTGCGGAAGACGAGACGCACGCGAACGGTGCGCGTGGCCAAGTCTACCTGCGGAAGAATCTGATCGATGCGGCCGCTGAAGCGGCGTCCTGGATAGGCATCGACGGTGACCTGTGCAGGGTCGCCCGGTTTCAGGCGGCCCACGTCGCTCTGAAAGACATTGGCGTATACCCAAACCGTGGAGAGGTCAGCGATGGTGTAGAGCTTTGTCTCCGGCTGCACGTAGGCGTTCGGCAGGGCGTTGCGCTCGATGATGTAGCCGGAGACAGGCGAGTCGATAACAATGTCGCGCTGAACTTTGCCGCTTTGCTCCAGGTTTGTGATCTCCTGCGCCGGAACTCCGAAT
Source organism: Occallatibacter sp. (assembly GCA_049698655.1). Lineage (GTDB taxonomy): Bacteria > Acidobacteriota > Terriglobia > Terriglobales > Acidobacteriaceae > Telmatobacter. Next base: position 12,294 of record JBAVYF010000460.1, read on the forward strand.
TGTCGCAACCGCTCCTCGGCGGCCTTCATCAGCCAGCCGCCTTCCTGCGCGGCCATGCCCTGCGCATCTGGTGCAAAGGCCTTCTGGTTCTGCCCGGCCAGCAGATACTCCTGCTCGCTGCTTACAATATCCGGGCTGTAAATGGTGAAAAGACGCTGCCCCTTGCGCACGTATTGGTACGTCGCATTCGCCGAGACATCTTGAATCCAGCCGGGAAAGCGCGTCTGCACATACGAGAGCTTCTCCTCGTCGATGTCCACATTGCCGGGAACGCTCAGATCATCGTTCACGTCCTTGAATGTCACGGTCGCCGTGGTCACGCCGATCTCCTGAAGGCGCTGCGGCGACAACTGCACGGGGGCCAATGCAGGCTCAGTTCCAGCCGGCGCGGCGTCCCCCGGCTGCATAGACTTGGAGGTCATCTCCGGCCCACGCGCCACCACCGGATCCTGCGAGGTTGCCGCGGGAGCCGCGTGGCTGCGGTGCATGAGTACAAACCCAAGTGCGGCCGCGAGCAAGATACAGACGGCTACGGCCGCTGCCAATGCAAACTGATAGGCGCGTGTCTTCACGGTTTCACCTCCATTGCGGAAGAATCTGAAAGTTCGATGGGAGCGCCGGTGGCGAGTTCGAGATCCGCCAGGCGCGTGTCGAAATCGGCCACGGCCTGCAGCCAGGCAAGATCGACATTGATAACTGTCATCTGGCTGTCGAGCAGGTCGAGGAAGCTTGTTTTGTCGTTCTCATAAGCGACCACGCTTGATTGCAACGTGGCTTCGGCCTGGGGCCGGAGTTCATCGTGATACATGCGCGCCAGCCGTTGCGCGGCCTGCGCCTCAACCAGCGCTTCCTGAATCTGTCCGAAGGCGGCATTGCGCTGCGCGTTCAATTCCTCATCCTGCTCGGTGGCTTGCGCCGTAGCCTCCGCAATCTCTGCATCGTGCTTGCGGTGATTGAGCCACGGAAGATTCATCGAGCCTTCCACCATGTAGTCGTTGCGCCTCGGCGTGCCGGGCGGCATCAGCATATAACCTGCCGATACTGTGAAGTCGGGGAGAAATGCTTTTTTAGCCAGCGCCTGCTCTTTGTGGCTTTGCAGCGCGGCCTGGCTGGCGGCGATCAGATCGGGACGGGATTGAAGCGCGATTTCCGCGAGTTGTTGCGCGGAGGGCAGCGCGGTAAACGCGGCAAATTCACCACGCACGGTAAGCGGCGCGGTGGGGTTCCGTCCGAGCAGGGTATTGAGGCGGGCGCGCGCGAGATCAGCGTCGTGATTGAAGCGAATCATGTGCTCCGCCAGAGCCGTGAGCGCCACTTGCGCCTTCAATATATCCTGCTGCGATACCTTCCCGACCGCGTACTTGATGCGCGCCGCTTCGATGGCCTGGCGCGCGATGGCGAGGTGCTGGTCGTGAATTCGCAATTCATCGTCAGCGCGCAACAGATCATCGAAGGCCTTGTGAGCGCGCACCCGAACTTCCAGGCGGATCTCCTCAAGCTGAGCCTTCGCCACATCCACGCCAGACTCCGCCACGCTCGTGCGCAGCGCTCGTTTGCCCCGCCCAGGCAGCGTTTGGCTGATGCTGAACATATTCTGCACGGCGTTATAATCCCACGGTTGTCGCAGCGGAACTCCCCAGCCGCGATACATCACGGAAGGATCGTCAAGCGCGCCAGCGGCGGGAACGTGCGCTTTGGCGACAACAACTCGCCGGACGGCGACCTCGATCTCCGGATTCACGGCAAGGGCGATCCGTTCAACGTCGTCTAGCGTCAGCGCAGGGGTGGATGCCTCCGGCTGCGGGTGCTCCTCAAGCAAGGCGGCAAAGTTCGCCAGGACATCGCTCTTTTCCGGCGTCTCCGCGCGGGAAATACAAGCTGGCACAGCGGCCACCAGAACGCAAAGTGCGGCAACAAGAACTCTCATAACTCCCTCCAATGGAAATTCGGGTCACAGCCTGGTCGTGCGCCTACAACGCGTATGAGCGCGCCAAGACACACGAAGGCCAAGGTTCAACCTGCGAAGGAAGGAGTTTTAGATTCGGAGTATGGAGCTACAGCCCGGCGGAAACTTTGGCGGCGGATCTTCCAGAGCGTTCTGGAAACCGGAAACCGAAGCGGCGGACAATTGCAGACTGGCCTGATGCGGCACAAAGGCCAGTTTCTGTGAATGTTCAGGAGAATATGGAGGAACCGGAGTGACGGCGGTGTTCTGCCGCTGGACCCGGCAACACGAGCCATTCATGCTCATTCCAGGCATTCCGCATTTCCGCACCATCCCGCGGCAGCAGGAATGATGGCCGGACGGCTGCGAGGTCAGCAGACAGGCGCAGACAGGCGCAGCGGTCCAGAAGACCACCACCGCCAGCATGAGCAACGCGCCTTTTCTGCCCCAATTCATCGTGCGAAGATCACCAGTTTCAATTGTAAGCATCCGCCGATGGCTTCCTAGCAGCGGTGTTTTAGATCACATCAGAAAAACCCAAAAATTGCAACTGGTGGCGCCCGGACACCGAATTTTCTGGGCTCTTTGGGCCGCCGCCTTCCTCCAAATTGAATATCCGCATTGCAAGGTCGCGTTGCCATGTGAGCGCCTTTCTGTGGAGTAGGCTCTGCTCGAAGTTTAAGGCTGGCGTCAACCAAAGCGTCCGCCGCGCCAGCGGTTTAGTTCAAACGCCGATGTCGCCAGGTGGGATTTTCAGTTGACGCCAAATCTCCATATCACTCGTCAAGGGGCCGTTCAACTGGTTGAGAACCAGAGCCAAAATCTCGATTTCCCTGGCAGGCGCCGGCAATTCGGAAGCATCGGCCAAAGAACCCTCACTTGAACCTCTTGTAAAAACCGGACCTTCGACAGTCAGGTCAGAGAAAAGGCCTATTCGGGGGCTGGATTGCGGTAGCTGGAGAAATTCTCTGATGGAAGAAACTCGCAGTAATGACCCGAAAATGCGGGGTAATTCTCGATTCAAGTTAAACAAAATAAACAACTAAGACTGCGTGGCGGTGGACAGAGTCTCCAGCGAACTGTTCTCTGGACCGAATTCCCTGCTAACAGGGAAAAATACAGGGAAATTCACGAATTCGGCCCAAGAAATCTGCCAGAAGAATTCTCTATAGTGCTGAATATAGGAGAGTTCATTCCCTTTTATCCCTTATTCAAATGCCGCACCGAACAGGGAATTATCACCCACATATCAGGGAATTGCATTTCCCTGATGTAGGCCTTCCGGATAACCTCCACCGCTGGCACTCCTGCTTCGTGTAAGCACCGGAGCAAATAGACCACATAGCGCAGCTCGCATGGGAACGATCCGATGCCGGAAGTGCGCGACTAACTCATTCCTTTTCTTCAAGATAGCTATTGCTGGGGCTTAACTCACCTCAGACTTGTGACAATGGGCACAGCCAACCGTATTGGCTAAACGACACCATGCGAGCTTAGCGATTTCAGCTAGTGGAGCTTTTATGAAGAAAGTGTTGATACTAGGAGCCGCAGGCAGAGACTTCCACAACTTTAATGTTGTTTTTCGTGACAACTCAGACTTTCAGGTGATTGCATTCACGGCTGCGCAGATTCCTGATATTGCGGGCCGCCGCTATCCGGCCGAGCTTGCCGGGCGTTTGTATCCGGAGGGCATTCCGATCTTCGAGGAAAAGGACATGGAGGCCCTGATTGCCCGGCATCAGATCGACGCCGTGGTGTTTTCCTACAGCGATGTCTCGCACCAGACGCTCATGCACGTTGCCTCGCGGGCGGTGGCTGCCGATGTAGATTTCTGGCTGCTGGGAACGAAGCAGACGCAGATCAAGTCGACGGTGCCGGTGGTGTCGGTTTGCGCGGTGCGCACCGGATGCGGCAAGAGCCAGACCTCGCGCATGGTTGCCAGCACACTGCGCAAGCTGGGCCGGAAGCCGGTGGTGATTCGTCACCCCATGCCCTATGGCGATCTGGCGGTGCAGGCCGTGCAGCGTTTTGCCACGCTTGAAGATCTCGATCTTCAAAAATGCACGATTGAGGAGCGCGAAGAGTACGAGCCGCACATCATGGAAGGAACGGTGGTGTACGCCGGAATTGACTACGAGCGGATCATCCGCCAGGCCGAGAAGGAAGCCGATGTGATCCTGTGGGACGGCGGCAATAACGATACTCCTTTCTACGCTTCCGATTTGGAGATCGTGGTTGTCGATCCGCATCGCCCCGGTCATGAACTGGCGTATTTCCCCGGCGAGGTCAATATGCGGCGCGCCGATGTAATCATCATCAACAAGGTCGATACCGCCAGGAAAGAAGATATTGAGACGGTTCGGCGGAACGTGATGCTGCACAACCCCAAGGCCGAAATCTACGACATTGCCTCCCGTGTTTCCGTGCCCGATCCGGAGATGGTGAAGGGCAAGCGCGTTCTTGTTGTGGAGGATGGCCCCACTCTTACCCACGGCGAGATGACCTACGGCGCCGGCGTGGTTGCGGCCGAGCAATGCGGCGCAGCCGAATTGATCGATCCGCGGCCTTATGCGGTTGGTTCCATTCGCGGCACCTTCGAGAAGTACAGCCACATGACCCGGCTTCTGCCCGCCATGGGCTATAGCGACGCGCAGCGGCACGAGTTGGAAGAGACCATCCGCAAGACGCCCTGCGATCTGGTGCTGGTCGCCACTCCCATCGACCTGGCGCGGATTATCGAGCTCGACAAGCCCAGCATGCGCGTGACCTATAAGTCCGATGAGGTCACCAAGCCCGGCCTGATCGACCGCCTCGCCAAGTTCTCCCAGGATCACAAGGCAGGTGGAAAATGAGAGGCAAGGATTTTCTTTCGATCAAGGATTTTTCGTCCGCCGAGATCCGGTACTTTCTCCAGCTTGGCCGTCAGGTAAAGGCACACCCGGCGGCCTACAGCGGGATGCTTAAGCGCCAAACCCTTGCCATGATCTTTGAGAAGCCTTCATTGCGCACGCGGGTCACGTTTGACGTAGGGATCCAGCAACTGGGCGGGTTCTCGGTTTATCTCTCTCCCGCGGAGATCAACTTGGGCAAGCGCGAATCGGTCTACGACGTGGCCAAGAACCTGGAGCGCATGGTGCAGGGCATCATGGTTCGCACCTTCGCGCACGAGGTGGTGGAGCAACTCGGCCAGCACGCCAATATCCCCGTCATCAATGGGCTTACCGATTACAGCCACCCCTGCCAGGCCATGGCCGATTTCCTCACCATCTGGGAGGTGAAGGGCCACACAGAGGGCTTGAAGGTGGCATTCATTGGCGACGGCAATAACGTCGCGCGCTCACTTGCATTCACCGGAGCTCAACTCGGTGCGCACGTTTGGGTGGCTTCGCCCGAGGGCTATGAACTCGACGCCGAGTCGGTGAAATGGGCCTGCGAGCGGGGCGCCGAAACGGGCGGCAAGTGCACCGTGACCAACGATTCACGGGAAGCGGCCTCGGGCGCGGATGTGATCTACACCGACGTCTGGGCCAGCATGGGGCAGGAGTCGGAGACGGAGAAGCGCAAGAAGATCTTCTCTTCGTACCAGGTCAATGAGGCGCTTTACAACCGCGCCAAGCCCGATGCCATCTTCTTGCACTGCCTGCCAGCGCATCGCGGCGAAGAAGTCACCAACGAGGTGCTTGACTCTCCACGGTCGCTTGTCTTCCAGGAAGCAGAGAACCGGCTGCATGCGCAGAAGGCGATCATGCTGGAACTCATGAAGAACGAGTTCGTCAAGCTGCCGGAGCTGACGCATACCTAAGAGCTATGCCCATTCACATGGTCACTCCGGCATTTCAGCTATGCCCGGAGCCGGGGTGACAGGGCTTGATGAATTGCAGAGTTGAAAGACGAGGTCTTATCTCTTTATGAAGACCATGCTTCTTGCTATTGGCGGAAACTCCCTGATTCGCGAAGGGGAAAAGGGAACGGTTAGCGAACAGCGCGCCAATGCTCAGAGAACCGCGGCACAAATCGCCGGCCTGATTCGCACAGGTTATGGGCTTGTACTCACTCATGGCAATGGCCCCCAGGTTGGGGCATCGCTTCTGCGCTCTGAGCGGGGAGCGAGCCAAGTCCCCGGCCATCCGCTGGACGTTTGCGGTGCCTCCACACAGGGCGAGATCGGATATCTTCTGCAGCAGGCGCTCGGCGCCGAGTTGCTGGCGGCAGGTCTGCGCGTGCCGGTGGTGACCGTTCTCACCCAGAGCCTCGTTTCGGCCGATGACCCGTCGATGAAGCACCCTACCAAGCCCATCGGGCCGTTCTATTCGCTGGCCGATATCGAGGAGCGCCAGCGCCAGTACGGATGGGAGATCGTCGAGGATGCCTCCCGCGGCTATCGCCGTGTGGTTCCGTCGCCGGAGCCGATTGGAATTGTGGAGTTGGAGATCATTCACAGTCTGGTCACACAGGGTGTGCTGGTCATCGCCTGCGGCGGGGGGGGGATTCCCGTGGTGCAGACGGACACAGGATTACGGGGCGTCGAGGCCGTGATCGACAAAGACCGTGCCTCTGCGTGGCTGGCTGCACACCTGGGCGTAGACCTGTTCGTGATTTCGACGGACACCGACCGCGTGTATCTGGACTACAGGAAACCCACACAGCGTCCGCTGGAACGCCTCGGCGCCGCCGAACTGGATAGCTATTTCAAGGCCGGCCAATTTCCGCCGGGAAACATGGGCCCCAAGATCGAATCCGTACTGCGCTTTCTGCGCGACGGCGGTAAGGAAGCTATCATTACCTCGTGCGATCATCTCTGCTCGGCAGTCGGCGGAACAGGCGGCACCCACGTCTTTCCCAACGGTAATTGCGCGGAAACCGAGCCCAAACACAATCTCGAAAACCAGAACCACAAGCCCAGCGTGGAGGGAAGATAATGCCAGAACCGACGATCACTCCTCCCTGTTCCTATCCTTCTCCTGCCTCGAACCCGTTGCGCGGGTCGACCTTGAAACATGTCGTCGAGTCGCAGCAGTTTACGGTTCCACTGCTGATGGAGCTGTTCGAGCGGTCGCGAGACATGGAGCGTATTGTGGCGCGAGGCGGCACGCTCGACTACCAGAACCGCATCATGACCACGCTGTTTTATGAGCCTTCCACGCGCACTCGGCTCTCCTTCGAGGCCGCCATGCACCGTCTCGGCGGCAGAGTCCTGTCGACCGAGCACGCGGGCGTGTTCTCCTCGGAGATCGAGGGCGAACAGGTGGAGGACTCCATCCGCATCATCGGCGGCATTTCGGATGTGATCGTGGTCCGGCACACCGCCGAGGATGGCGCGCGGCGGGCAGCGGAGGTTTCGCCGGTTCCGGTGATCAATGCCGGCGATGGCAATGGCGGACAGCATCCTACCCAGGCGTTGCTCGATCTCTATACGATCTACCGGCAACGTCCCCTCGATGGCCTCAGTGTCGCCATCATCGGCGAATTGCATATGGGGCGCTCGGCGCGCTCGCTGGCCTATCTGCTGGCCAAGTTTGACCGCGTGAAGTTGTTCTTTGTCAGCCCGCCGGAGTTACAGATCAAGCCGGATATCTTGGAGTATCTTAACGAACACAATGTCCGATATGCACTGGAGTCGGAGATCGACAAGGTAATTGGCGAAGTGGATGTGGTGTATCAGACGCGTATCCGGCCAGAAAGCGTACTCGACGTGAATGGCCTGAAGCGTTATGCCATCGATTCGACCGTCTTGCAGCGCATGAGGCCGGACGCGCTGATTCTTCACCCGCTGCCGCGCACCGTCGAACTTGATAAGTCGGTTGATGCCGATCCAAGAGCCATGTATTTTCGCCAGGCAATGAACGGACTCTATGTGAGGATGGCGCTGCTGACCATCCTGTTGGACAAGGAGCCGTCAGCGAAAGGCGCAAGGTGGTAAGAGCTGTGATCGTGTGCCAGGGAGGTCCGCAAGATCACCGCCGCCTCTTCCTGGATCACTGATTTCTCGGTGCGGCCCGCCGAGCCCATGCAGAATACTTAGGCCGAGATGGAATGGAACTTATGACAACGCAACAAACGGAAAAACCCATGCTTACTCAGGACTATGTCGACCTGGAAAACCAATATGGCGCACACAACTATCATCCGCTCGATGTGGTCATTGAGCGCGCCGAAGGCGTGTGGGTGTATGACATCGACGGCAAGCGTTATCTAGATTGTCTGGCCGCGTATTCGGCGGTGAATCAAGGACACTGCCACCCCAAGATTCTTCACACTCTTTACGAACAGGCCAAGAAGGTTACCTTGACCTCGCGCGCCTTCCGCAACGAGCAACTACCTCTGCTCTACAAGGAGCTACACGACCTGACCGGCTTCGATATGGCGCTGCCCATGAATTCCGGCGCCGAAGCGGTTGAGACCGCGATCAAGACGGCGCGCAAGTGGGGCTACAAGATAAAAAGCATCCCCGAGGAAAAGGCCGAAATCATTGTCTGCGCCAATAACTTTCATGGCCGCACGGTCACCATCGTGGGCTTCTCGACCGACGAACAGTATCGCGATGGCTTTGGCCCCTTTACTCCAGGCTTCAAGATCATTCCCTACGGCGACATCAGCGCCCTGCGCGATGCCGTCAACCCGAACACCTGCGCATTTCTTGTTGAGCCTATTCAGGGCGAGGCCGGAATCGTCATTCCGCCCACCGGATTCCTCCGCGAAGCGGCCGAGATCTGCAAGCAAAATCGCGTACTGTTGATGGCCGACGAGATTCAGTCTGGCCTGGGGCGCACCGGCAAGCTCTTTGCCTACATGCATGAAGGAATTACGCCCGATGTGCTGATTGTGGGCAAGGCCCTGGCCGGGGGCTTCTACCCGGTTTCGGCGATTCTCGCGTCTCGCGAGATTCTCGGCGTCTACAATCCCGGCGACCACGGCAGCACCTTCGGTGGCAATCCGATGGGCTGCGCCATCGCGCGGACCGCGTTGCACGTCCTGATTGAAGAGAAGATGGTCGAGCGGTCGGCGGAGATGGGCGCCTACTTCCTGAAACGGCTCCAATCACTCCGCAGCCCCGCATTAAAGGAAGTGCGCGGCAGGGGCCTCTGGATCGGCGTCGAACTCAACGGACTCGCGCGTCCGTACTGCGAAGCGCTGAAGGAAGAAGGGATCCTGTGCAAGGAGACGCATGATCACGTGATTCGCATTGCGCCTCCGCTCATCATCACCCGCGAGGAGATCGACTGGGCCTTTGAGCGGATCGCGAAGGTCATTGAAAAGCTGGGGAAGAACTGAGGCTTACTGATTCATTTAGGCTTTTAATTTCCCAGGTCCTGCTTGGGGCCTGGG
>JBAVYF010000461.1:0-2704 GCA_049698655.1 Occallatibacter sp.
GCTCTGGCCGATTAAGCCAAATAGGGTTTGTCCGCCGACGTCGTAGAAATCGATGGACTTGGTTTCAACCATGGAAGCGTTCTTGAGCGCCAGGAAGTCGATGTACCCTGGCACAGCGCGTTCGTTGATGAGCCAGCGTCGGCCTGCGATGGTTGTCGAGGCTTCCCGCTTGAGCATATCCTCGGATTCGGAACCCTTCATCTCAGCCATATTGATGTGCTGGACGAGGAGCGCGTTCATCTCCCATGCGTTCTGCTCGTTGACGGTTGCATGGGCTACAAGCTCATCTGCATCCGCTTTCTTCTTGCCCATTGCCAACTGAATCTGGGAATGGATGGCGCGGACGATCTGAGGGGTCAAGGCGCCGTTGACGGGAATGTTCTGGGCAATGTACTTGCCAGACCATGCCGCACGCTGTACGGTCAGCCAATTGCCGGTATCAGTGGCCACCTGATAGTAGCGAAGGCCGTTCAAGCCGGTGTTGGCCTGCCCAGAAGCTCCATTGACCATGAGCTTCATGCCGACAGTGATTGTTCCCGTAGGAACCGGATTCAGCAACAGGATTTGGTTCAGAGAAATATCGGAATCCTGCACTGTGATGGTTGTCACAAACGCCCCGCCGACCGCTGTCCAAACGTCAAGGTCCTCATCGTCAAGGAACAGATTGGCGGAGTTGACACCAAGGGCTATGATGTTGCCGCCAGAGGTCACGACACTGGTAACGGTGTCAATGGTGTTGGAAGCATCGCCCTGAAGGACGGTTTCGAGGAAGTCGGCAAACCGCTCCGGCGCAAGAGTGCGCGTGAGGGTAGCGAAGTTCTCGATTGCCTTTTCGTCGGTGTCGGTCGCGTATTCCGCCTGTTTGGTATAGCTGAAGGCGTGAATGTAGCAAACCGGGGTGATCTGGCCGGGAACCTGAGTAGGCCCGGAGCCAATGCCCATGTCAACACCGTTCATGTTGCCGACACGGGGCTTGCCGCCAAGAGACGGCATGGTGGGAATCCTCGAAGGCCGGTCACTAACCGCCTTGATTTTGGATTTCTGGATTTCCTTCAACAAGACGGATTGCGAGAGAACGTAGTTCTCAAGTTCCGGCCTGACGTATTCCTGCTCAGAAGCAAGTGCTTGTGCCGCATCTGCGATAGCCATGAAAATAACCTCTGTTTGAGATCATCACCACGCCCTCTTCGCTTCCCGTATGGGAGAGCCAGCACGAGTGCCGCTGTAGCTTTCGCGTGTTCCGATGTACTACGCCCAATCTTCCAATATCGGTTTATGGCTTCCCGTTGCCTTCTTCGGATTGGGGTACTTCATCTACCAAAAAGCATATCACACGTACTACTTCCTCTTCCACTTCACCGGCTTTGCCCGCCCCACGATGTAGGCGGTGTTGTCGGCTTGGATTCCCCCGCGCCGGAAGTCCACTTTGAGGCCCAACCGGGTAGGAGAATCGGAAATCCACTCAAACTTGTTGTTATCCGTCTGCTGCTGGGCCTGCGATGCCCTTTGTTGCGTCCTGGAAGCCCCCGGTGCGGCCTTCCTACCCTGCCCAGCCTTGCGCTTCGCCAGAACGTCATCTACAGCCCGCTTGACGGCGCCAGGGATGATCTTCTTATGCTCGGATTCAACCGTCATGCTGTACGAAGTCTTGTTTTTGGCCTTGAGTAAGCTCTTAATCTTTCCCTGATAGGCTGTGTTCGCGGTCACACGGGCATTGATCTCTTCTCGCACCGCATTGCGAATCGTATTTGCCTCTGCCGGTGTGAATTTCACGCTTGGGACAATCTTTTTGATCTCGTTCACAGTAAAAGACTCCGAACGGGGACGAATCTCGCGTAACCACTCATCATGCAGGACGTTCATCTCCCGCCGCTCAAGATTGCCGCTTTCTGTTCCGGTTTTCGTGTCCGGTTGCTGGCCTTGAATGGATTTTGGCGCCATCGGACGCTTGGCAGTCGTATTGATCTGCTCCACAACGCCTTTGATTGCCTTGAACGCCTCAACAACCCTCTGTAAGCTGGGGTCATCGGACTGTTGCGGTAAAACAAGCTCTAAAATATCCAGTTGACGCGGAATCCCCGCATTAACCAGATACCCGGACACTGATTTGCAGATATAAGTTGAAAAATCCTCTGGATTCACATCGGCTAAGCGGTCCATTGCCAAGGGAGCCAGCTTTTGGAAGCTCTCAGGGTTGGCTTCGACCATTTGGTTGATAAGTTTAGGGTCGCTGGCCTGGAATGCGTTGTCATAATCGCGCCAGAATGACCGCTCGGCAAGAGTATTCGAGATTACCTGCTCAATCGGCGTTGAGCCGGGTACATACTCGGCATCGTCGGTATTGTCGTCAAGCTGCTCCATCAGCTTTAGCCGCTCAACGGTTTTTGCAACGCCGTCAGGAAGCAGTTTCCGGGTTTCCTTCCAATGATGCAGCGCCTTTTTGACGTCGCGGTGCAAATCTGGAGAATCTTTCAGCTTGTCCTTGAGTTGCTTCCAGGTACTTGCCGCCGACGCTGGTTCGCCGTCAACCGACTCCGCCTGTTCCGCACCTTCAACTTCCGCTTCGGCTCCCTGTTCAACTTCTTCCGCACCCTCAGATTCGAGTTCCGCGCCTATGTCAAGTACCGCTTCATCTGCCATTTGCTCTCTCCTTTTAGACTGTTGCCGTTCCCCGCGTTCCTGGTGCTGCCGCGTTCTTTTGTAC
>JBAVYF010000462.1:0-7304 GCA_049698655.1 Occallatibacter sp.
GGACTACGATTGCCCCTGACATCTCACCAGCGGAAACGTCCTGGAGTTTGGTTACACCGTATGCGTTGACACCATAGAAACCATCTTGGTCCGCTTGCCACCAAGCGGACAGGTCAAAGTCAGCGCCCACAAAGTTGGAAGCTATTGTGGCCACAACCTCACTACCGCCAGGGCCACTAGGGCCAATAGCACTGGCAGGGACATTGCAAGTCACACCAGATTGAACGCAAGGCAACAATTCCGCACCCGTGAGGGGAAGCGCCGCTGCTGGTAGGGCACTAATACCGCCAGGGCCACTACCGCCAATAGCACTGGCAGGGACATTGCAAGTCACACCATATTGAACGACAGGCAACAATTCCGCACCCGTGAGGGGAAGCGCCGCTGCTGGTAGGGCGCTAATCTTGTCAGCCATTGTCATGTCTCCTCGGTTAGAACGTCGCCGTTTTCGGTTTCAATGTAATCGCCGCTCTCTGTGAGAATCCCGTCCACAGAGTCGATCAGGTTTTCGTACACGTCGGCAATCGCCTGCGCCACAAAAGCCGTGGTGGCCAGTTGCGTGGTATCGGTGCCGGGCGGGGCCGTGGGGGCCGTCGGCACGCCTACGAAACCAGGGCTGTTAAGCAAAGCGTAGCTGGCGAGCAAGCCGATCGTCGCATAGGGGGCCATGGCCACCGCGAGCATCTGATTGAGCAGGGGCTCGATCTCCTGCTCCATCTGGTTCGTCATCCAGACCTTCGCGGCCGCGTCGCTGAACGCCCAGGCCATGAGCTGGTTAATCGAGGTGAGGAGGCGGTCCGATCCCCCGGCAGGGCCTCGCCGGCGATACAGCTCGAGCAGCTCCAGGCCGGTGAGCTTGCCGCGGCCGTTAAACGGCACGCTTTCATGCCCGGGCAAACCGTGCAGGGGATCCATAGTCGCCTCACGAAATCGGAGCGGGCCACCAAGAACCGTTCACCGGCGATTGACACGGGTACAAGAAGGCCTGGCGATACTTGCGCGCCCAACCGAGCCAATTGTCGGCCACATCCTGCACCTGGAACCAGTGGCCGCTGCCCGCCGGACATTCGACCAGGTCGGCTGCCGGGCCCGCTCCGCCGAGGACCTCGCAGAACTGGCTCCGGATGTCCGTGTTCGGGTGCAGGAGCAATTTCCAGAGCCCGGGAGTGTACAGGAAATTCGGCTTGGGGTAGCAGGCACACCGGCACTGAACATCGGGCACGGCGTAATCGCCCGGCCAGGTATGACCAGCTCCTCGCCAGATCGAGCAGGTCAACGGCATGACCGGCCACGTCCAATCCCGAAATCGCCAGGGCCACCCCATGTCAGGCACTCCTCAATTCAGAGATCGCAACCTCGATCGCGGGATCTTGACGCAGGACCTCCGCTCGCTCGTGGGCGGCTTCCAGGCTGTCAAAGGGACCGACGGCATAACGGGACCCGCGAAGCTGGGCCGGGCGAGCGTAGACGTTGACGATGAACCTTTGCCTTTGAGCTAACCGCTGTTCCAGCTCCGCCGAGGTCATCGGCGAATCCTCCCGATCGAGAGCCTGCCTCAAGGCTGGGAAATCCCCGAGAGGCTTCTCGGGGCGTGGCCCTCGGGATCCACCTGGACGCCGGCGAGTCGCGGCCGGCGGCTCTTGCCCGAGTGGGGCTGATTGTCGCGCCTGGGCGATCAGGTCCGTGACGACCCGCATATCGGCCGAGCCGCCGATCGCCTGCCAACAGAGCCGGTTGAACTCCGCCTCGGACCGGCTCTGTTCGAGCAGCGTTAGGATTCCTTGCCACCGGGCGACGTCGGCCTCGAGGTACTCCCGCATCACGGCATAATCGACGCCGGACCGGCCGAGCAGGTGCAAGGATTGCTGCCGCGCGGCAATTTTCGCCCGCAGCAATTCTTGCAGCGTCGTTTTCATCGCCGGCCACATAAGAAACTCCAAAGTGCAAACGTTTGCACCGGAAGATGTCCCCCGTCGAAACCATCCAGGTAGTCCCTTCTTGACGACCTACTCATTCACGACATCGACGGCGACGAAATTGGCCATTCCGGACCCAGGGTTGCCAGTCTGAATGTGAGTGTAGATTTTGGCGATCCGGCCAGCCTCAGAGTCTTGGCCGACCTTCAGATTTTCACCAAATCGGCCCGCATCCTCGATGCCCAGATTGTTGCCGCCGTTTTCATCAACGTAGTAGGTCATTCCCTCCCTCGCCACTCCCTCTCCCTCCGGTCCCCCTAACCCTCGCAGGGGCGGAACGAAATGATTGTTGGCGCCCTCTTGCCCGCTGGCTTGCGTCAGCGACCATTGAAAAACCTTGACAAGATTGGGGATGTAGAAGACGCCCTTAACGCAGCCGAGACGGTCGATCAGGTTGTTCCAGAGGTTCTTCCAATCGTGGGCCGCACGCCGGCGAACGAACGTAGCGAGCAATCGCTGGCCCACAAAGACGCCGTGCCCCTTGCCCTCTCCGGGGCCCACAAAAGCCCGGAACTTGGCCGGGATTTTGATCGGTTTGTAGCTGATCGCGTTGCTTGCCGTGGCCGGCGGCGGGGTCCAGCCTTCCTGTTCGAGCGCCTCGGCCTGGCGGATCGCTTGGCTCGGCCGGGGGGAGAACGGCGGAGGCGGGGCGGTTTCGATATATTCCGGGACGTTCGGAGCGCCGGGATAGGTACCGGGCTGCTGGCCATACATCTCAGCCAAGTCTTGGCGAAATGCACCAATATCAAAGTATGCATTACTGGGGTCGCTTCCGGCCCGAGAGTACTGCGTTCCACCGATAATAAAACCCGTACGATCAGGGTTGAGACGCATCCACAATTCGATTTCTTCTTGGGTAGGATCCATGACTACTCCTTGTGTTGCGGGCCGCGTACCGGGCCGCTCTCGCAGCCCCGCAACCCATTGTTCAGGTGATAAACGACTCATCGTGATGCCTCCAAGTAACGCCGCCACGCCGCATCGATCTCGGCTTCAGTGAGGTCCGGGAAGCGAGCGCGAAGGGCGGCGATGAAACGTGATTCGACATCGACCTCATGGGAGAGGGCTGTCGAGGTCAGCGGCGAAAAAGGAATGAGGGCCGTGCCGATCTCGCTGGCAACCTGGCCTGCGACAGCTTGAGGTCCACCAAGGTTCTCGATCTGACGCCGGCGTACGGCTTGCCTGTTCTCTTCCGCACGCATTCGTCGATTCAGTTCGGCAATTTCATCTTGCTGCCGCATTTGCCCTTGAAGTACGTTGGCTCTCCTATCCGTTTCCTCAAACTCTGGATGGGCCATTCGATGACGCGTTAATAGCTCACCCGCCAACAGGGCCGACGTCGCGGAGGAGAGATAGCCTAGCAAATGTTGCACGGGGACAACCGGATCAAGGTTTCGATCCGCAAGCCATTGCGAAGTTACGAACGCTGGCCGTTCGGGCACCGCATTCCTCGGATCAAGCATTTCCCTCAGAATGCGCGTTTGCACCGGTGCCGGCAGCGGCATCACTTCCGCCGTTAGGTTATATGCATCTCTCGCAGTCAGCACAGCGATTGGAACTGGCCCCGCCGCGAACCGCCACGCCCCCGCTAAACCCTGAACCACCCGAGCAAACCGAAATTCCTCCAGCCCCCGCAAGAACATTCTTTCGGCAGCGTTGGCCGTATCGCGAGCCAAAACCCGCCCGGTCGCATTGAAAACTTCCCGCATCGTCACTTCGGCGGGGACCGTCAGTCCGCCCACCCTGGCCACTCGCCGGGCCTGTTCAATCGCATCGCCAACTTCCTTCATGATCCGAGTGGGATCGAAGTCCAGCGGTCTCCACTCGCCGGGATAAGGGGGCCGGAAACGAGCCAGACGAGCAAGCCGCTCAGCCTCGGTCGGCCCCGGCGGTAAGATTGGAGGGGAGGGACGGCGCGGCGGTTCGCCAGGAGGCGGATTGTAACGCACGGGATTACCGCCACGCGCCCGCACGGCAAACGGCTCATTTCCCGCTTCCACCTGAGCTCGAATTAATCGCTCCCGCAGGTTGTCAGTTTCTCGGCCCAAAATACGATACTCAATCTCTCGTAGCCTGTCGTACACTGCTTGAGAGGGCAATTCGCCCCCCCTGGCACGGGCTATGAGGGACTCGACCTGAGCCTCCCATTCTGCAATAGTTGAAGGTGTTGGCCCCGGCGGTGGGGAGGGCAAATGGTGAACCTCCGGGGCAAGCAAGGGCGATGCGCGAGGCGGGAGCCGTGCGCTCAAGTCGGATGGGAGTCGGGGGGGCCGAGGAGGACGGATGGGACGAATTGGCCCAGTTATTCGCGGAATGCCCAGTTCTAGATTGGTACCCGGCACCCTGGTAGCCCCAGCAATCCTGGGCCTGCGAATTCTGGTACCCATTCCCGTTCCCGTTCCCGCCGAAAAACGGATACGACCGGGAGATTCAGTAACCGGAGAAGGAATTGACGGCCTTGGTGTTTCGGAAAAAGCCCTTCCCATGATCGTTTCAAGATCAACGCGAAGCTGGCCCCTGGCACTCGCCCAGGCCCGCCTAAAAGCTTCTAAGTCTCGATTTACTTGCGCCACGTAAATTTTTCGATACGTTTCGTATTGCAATTTGGAAGGCCACGTAAACTCCGCATACTTTCTCGGTCCTCCTTCAAGTTGTACTCTGAACCAATTGGACCAGGTACCTTCGGTGGTGAACATGTAGCGATACGAACAATATTCCTTTCGCAAACCATGAACGATTTCCACCATCGCGGCCCGGGTTCCTCTAAAGTAAAAGGCTTTGGAAGAATTCAGCAAAATCTCCCCCAACAATCGCCGCAGGGTAATAATCTCTAGGGCGGGAATGACGATCACGCCGCCCCATGGCCAAGGAGCATAACTAGCTGAAGTGTCCCCACCCGCCCTTCGCCGATCAACCTCGGCGATGGACAAGGGCATAAGGGTCCAAGATGCACCGGCTAACACCCAGTCGAAAACGCTACCAGAATAAGTGAAAATCCGGTAACCTCTCTGCAAGGCAGTAATCATCATTCGCATTGGTTTCCTGCCTATAATAAAGGTATGAACACTTATTTCATCGTTGTGCAAGGGATAGGCGGCGGCCTGCTCGTTCTCTGGATCATCTACCGCCTGTTTCGTTAAATTCCAGCCCGCGTTGGAGGTTCACTCTTGCTTATTGGCTTCTCCAACCCGCCCCATGACGGGTTGGATTGCCAATTCACCTCAGGCGTGGAACACACCACCGCGGCGAAGGCGACGGCGCTTCATCTCCCCGACGTACAGGTCGATATTCACCTTGGCCGAGCTGCTCGGTTTGAGCGTGCAGCCCAGGATGACTGTCGGGTTGACCAGCATTTGGCTGTTCGAAAAGGAAATTATGCACGGCAGGAAACTTCCCAGCGGAGCATTGAACCCGGCCACGGCGTTTTCCCAGGCAGTCTGAATCGACCCCGACTTGATCTTGTCGCCGGACGTTTCGAGGTCGGCCACGGACAGCCCGGAGATATGCCACGTTGAGTGAAAACGGATATTGCCAACGCCACTCTTGCGTCCCTGGGCATTCTTTTGCACGACCAGGCAATCTTCCAGCGGGGCCGGTGCAGTGGCGACCTGACCGATGTTCAGCAGTTGACCGGACGTCGCTCCCGAAGCCACATACGAAGCCGTGGCGATCAAGGGCTCGAAGGGATCCTCGACGTCATCGAGGAACCGCCCGAACAAGCCGTCGCCGGCGGTCGGCAGCATGGTGATGCGGCTGTTCAATTGCGTGAACAAGGGCACGCCGATCAACGGGGCGAACAGCAGGCCCAAGGCCTGCTTCGCCGCCAGGCTGGATGCGGCATCGGTGTAGCTAGCCGGCGTCGCCGCATAATAGTCGAACTTGAGAGTGAGCGGCTTCAAGGTGGTGGCGTCGTGCATCTTCATCACCAATTGGAGCACGCTTCCCTTGGTGCCGTTTGTTTGAAAACTGCGCATGATCGTAACCTCCAGTGAAAGACATATTTTGCTCAAAGGGACACGCCGAAACGGCGCATCCAGCATCGAACGCCTACGATTCCCTGCATTTTTGTGCAACGGGTTCGCGACGTAAGTTCAATACAATGATGGTGCCCGGAAAAGAACAAAGCCCTGCAAAAAAGGCGCTGTTTCTTTGAATCCGGACGCCGTTGCGCCCGTTATCCGGGCGCCAGTGTCTCCGAACTCCCCGGCACAGCACCGTTCTGTTGGGAAGTCGGAGTAAAATACGCTTGCAAGTCGCTTTCCAGTTGAGCCAGGCCGCCGGCCAGTTGGCTGTTGGCGGCGGTAAGGTTCCCGGCCGCGGCGACGTCGGCGGCCTGGTCGGCGGCGAGCTGGGTGGCCGTCGTTTGCTTGGCGGCCACCGCCGCCTGCTGATTGGTCAGGAAGTTCTGACAGGCGGTCAGATCGTCCTGGATGTTTTGCGGAAGAGCCATGGTCATCCTTTCGGTTCAGGGAAGTCGGTCAACTCGATCGGCCCCGTCAAGGTGAGCGGGGTCTACGAGGTCGCCAGGGCGATCACGGGGACCAGGTCGGCGGGTTGTCCCGCCTTGTAAGCGGCGATGTAATGCCTCATTTCGTGGTCTTCGATCAGGCTGAGCGGATCGGTCCGACAGGCCTGATAAAGAGACTTCATCCAGTCCAACAAGGAAAGGTTTCGCCACTGCCGGCCGTCCCACCAGGTGGCAGGGCAAACGTGCCGATAGCCGAGCAACAAGCCAGGAACCCACGGCACCGGATCGTCCTGGTTCACGTAGCGAGTGGTCTTGATGTTCCGGTTCTTGTAGTCGGCGACGAAAGCACTATTGCCCACGCGCGGAGACCCGAAAGTGACCACCTCCTCGACTGAGCACGTTTCCGATCTTGGCCGTCCCCCGAAGTCGCCCAGGTCCGCCGCGGCGATCGTCGCCAGGGCCCCGCCGAGCGAATGCCCCGTGAAAATCACCTTGCGGCACTGGATCTCGGCCAGGATCTGCGTTCGCAGGTCAATCCACGAACAATAGAACCCGGCGTGAAGTCGCCCTGGCAACCAGGTTTCGCGCGGCCGGCAGTCGAGATCCTTGAGGACGTCGCCGAGGTTGTCCGTCCCCCGAAACACCACGACGGACGATGCACCTGTGTGGTGAAGGATCCAGGCCTGCTGGTCCGCCGCGGCGATCGGCGTGGCGCCGGGCACGGTGGAGTAGGACTGCTGACACAACAGGGCAAGATCGTAATGGCTCAAGAGCGTTCCTCGTTGCTTGATCCCACGATTCAACGAGGCTATTGTCCCAAAGCGAAACCGCCCCGGAAACTTGAAAGGAAGGGACTTTTG
>JBAVYF010000463.1:0-13412 GCA_049698655.1 Occallatibacter sp.
GAACAGCAGATTGACTGGAATGTGTGATGGACTGAACGAATATATGCCCGAGAGCAGGAATATTCCTACTTGTCATTACGACACAAAGGGCGGCCAGTTCGACGCGACGCTCGATACGGTGAGAAAACATCTTCGCCGCCGCAAGGCAAGGCGCGTGCTGGTAGGAGCGGTGAACGATTCCACGGCACTCGCCGCCCTTCAGGCGTTTCGCGAAATGGGCATCGAAAATGAGTGTGCCATCGTGGGCCAGGATGCGAGCATCGAGGCCAGGCAAGAGCTGAGAAGACCATCGACCAGGCTGATTGGCACGGTGGCCTATTTCCCGGAAACCTACGGAGCACAACTGATCAAGCTTGCCTTGGAAATACTGGAAAACAAGCGTGTGCCCCCTGCGGTGTTTACCCAACACGAACTGGTGACCCCGGAGAACGTCAATAGAGTGTATCCGAATGACGCCTGGATGGATTCGGCGGCGAAGGCTTCAGCCGGCAATTCGAGACGAGCGACTAAGGGTTGAAAATGCTTTGAAGCCAGTGCGGTATGGAACCAACAACTTGTCAGGTTGCCTGATGCATCGGATACAGGCATGGACTTCCGGTTTCCGGCACGCGCTTCGCGATCTGCAGCAGATGCTATAACAGACGGCTGGAGGTGGCGCTGATTGAACGTCGAGCGCCACTGTTCATCGACGACCACCGCGGTCACTCCGCAGATAGAGTTACCTGGCTGACGTAAACAGTGAAGCCGGCAATCCATCGCTGTTGAAGAGGCTGCACTGTGGGTTGTTCGCCTAGGCGTATCGGACATAGACCGGCTCGGCTACCGACGCGCTTGCCGCCACCAGCTGCTTCAACCGCAGGTTCTCCTCCTGCAACTGCTTCATCTGGCGAACCTGGTCCGCCTCGAGGCCAACGTACTTCGCCTTCCATCGGTAGAACGTCTGCTCACTGATCCCGGCCTTGCGGATCACCTCCTCGACGGGGACGCCAACCTCTGCCTGCTTCAGCACTCCCACGATCTGCTCCACACTGAATCGCTTTTTCTTCATCAGCAAAAATCCTCCGCCCTCTTCAGGCTAGGTTCTCGCCAAAGACTAATACTCAAGAGGGCTCAGAAATACCAGAGCCGATCAGTGGAGTATCCCAGGATGTCGATTGACGGATAGAGAGACTTCACGCTGTAGGGCGTATTGCTAAATGTGAAGGCGCCGTTCGCATTGCCATACGGTACCACGGAGTCCTGAACCCGGTTGCATCCGAAAGGGAAAACATCTCTGGAGACCCGCGCGTTGTGGGGCATATATTTCAACTGATGAAACGGTAGTTGCTTTTCGATGTTTTGAGCAACGAAACAAATGCCCTGTCTCGATATGTTGTGTGATGAAACCATCGGTCGGCTCGTCCAGAGAAATTCCATTAAACAGAAAAGAAGGCGAGCAGAATACTCGCTCTTCTGCACTGAAAAACTTGAATTATGATACGCAATCGACGCAATCAGAATGAGATTAACATATCTTTAATCAGCCGGTTACAAATCCTCACACTAAGCCCGAGGCGTAATCGCCCCAAGGAAATGACGCTACTCGGCTGGCGCAAGCCGTTAGCGATCCCTATCGTCCAAAACCCGGCGCGCATAGGAAACTCCGGTGCGTAATCATCCAGCTCATTCAGCAAATTTCTTTTCTAGAATTCCGATCTTGACGTTAATAGCCTCGCCTAAGTATTCCTCTCCTCAGATATGAAAGTGGCTTGTTCTGGAGCAACAGTGAGGTCGGATGTTCGCATCGCGAAGGGAATCGCTGATCCGAGCGTCCTCTTGAACACGGTCACTATCAACAACCATCTGGAGGCCACAATGCAATTAGCTGCTTTGAACCAAGCGAGGATAGCCACAATTTGGAGGGCGATCATCCTCTGCGCCGTTATCTTAGTTCTCGGCATCAACGGGAACTCTCAGCTCGCAGGAACGGGAAGCATCCAAGGCACCGTAACGGATAATACTGGCGCCGTGATTCAAAATGCATCTGTCACGGTCATCAGTTCTGCCACTCAGGTAAAGCATGTCGTAAAGACGGCAGACAGTGGTCTCTATAGCGTTCCGAACCTTCCCGTTGGCAGCTACACCGTCGAGGTAGCAGCGCCCGGCTTTGCGCACTTCAGGCAGTCGGCCATCACTCTCGACGTCGGCAGTAGTATCGCCGTCAACGTGCGCATGAAGGTTGGGACAGAAAACCAGTCGGTCGAGGTTCAGGCGAACGCCCTGTCCTTGCAGGTCGAGGACACCTCATTCAAGCAGACCGTAGACCAAAATGACGTCATGGAGATGCCTCTGAACGGGCGTCAAATGACCTCACTGATCACGCTTGCTGGCGCGGCTGCTCCTGCTGCCGCAAACGACATCCAGGGCAGCAAAAACTTCTATAGCTCTGTTGTGATCTCCATCGCCGGAGGAATGGGAAATCAAACAGACTACAGGCTGGATGGTGCCGACAACAATGACTACATGACCAACATCAATCTTCCTTTTCCGTTTCCCGATGCCGTCAGCCAATTCAGCGTAGAGTCGACTGACCTCGGCGCTCAGCAGGGGTTACATTCGGGCGGATTCGTGAATGTCGTGACCCGCTCCGGATCGAACCAATGGCATGGCTCGGCGTTTGAATTTATTCGCAACAACTACATTGATGCCACAAATTTCTTTTCGTCCACGAAAGACACTCTTCACCAGAATCAATTTGGTGGCACCCTGGGCGGGAAGGCTCTCAGAAATAAGCTCTTCTTCTTTGGCGGCTATCAACGTCTGAAGGCCGACCAGAGCCAGTCGTCTAACACGGCAATTGTGCCCACTCAGGCGAACCTGAATGGCGACTTTTCCGTCACCGACGGGCCCAGTTGCGGCAACAACGTCCAGCTCTTGAATCCGCAAACCGGAGCTGTACTAACCAACAATCAGATAAGCACATCCTACTTTAATACAGCCGCTCTGGCGTTGGCTAAATACCTTCCTACGCCATACGATGACTGCGGTCACGCGAAATATTCGATTCCGTATAACGTGTGGGAGAATCAAATTATCACCCGCGTGGACGGAACGTTAAATCAGAAGAATAGTTTTTACGGAAGGTATTTTCTGGACGGGTATACGCATCCCGCGTACTACTCCCCAACCGACATTCTGGTCACCAACAGCTCCGGAAACTATGAACGCGTACAGAGTTTGACCCTTGCCGATACCTACGTGTTTAATTCAAGGACCGTGAACACGTTCCATGCTACGGTGACGAGGCGGCGCATCGACCGTGGTCCGGCGGCTGGTGGAATCAATGCCTCAAACATTGGCATCAATATGTGGGTCCCTTCCGGCCCAAGTCTGGGAATAGTAACCAGCAAGTGGGACACTTACCAGGGAGGCGTAGGGGCCCATTTTGACGACAATGTGTTCTCTTTTGCCGATGATATGAACATTGTCCGTGGCAAGCATCAGATCGCGTTCGGCGGAGAGTATGTTCGCAATCAACTGAACATCAGGAACGGCTACCAGGCCTATGGGCAGTTCAACTTTAACGGTCAGTTTAGCAAAACTGGTCCTGCGGGCACGAGCACGGGCGGTACCGGGAGTGACTCAAATCTCGATTTCCTGACCGGCGCAATGAGCAGCTTCAGTCAGAGCGGATTCCAGCAGAATGCACTTCGCGCCCCGATTCCAAGTCTCTACATTCAGGATACCTATCATGCCACAACTCGGCTTGTATTGACGGCGGGGGTGCGCTGGGAGCCGGAGTTCTGGCCAGTGGATTACTTTGGCCGTGGATCCGTCTTCAACAACGTCGCATTCCTTGGCAACCAGCACAGTCAGGTGTACACCAATGCGCCAGCTGGTATCTTCTTCTACAGAGACAAGGGCGTTCCCAAGGCGTTCACCGGGAATTCACCGTGGCAATTTTCTCCCCGGCTCGGACTCACCTTCGATCCTAAGGGGGACGGTAAAATGGTGATCCGTGCCGGTGCGGCTCTGGTATATGACGAGCCCAATTTCTTCACCGGCCAGCGCGTGCAACAGAATCCACCCTTTGCCACGGACGTAGCGAACGTTCCAGTCGGCCAGCCGTTGAGCTTCTCCTCGCCGTGGTCCAGCGGTACCGTGACCACCAATCCATTTCCGCTGGCAAACCCGCCGAATCCTGCGACCGCGACATTCCCGAGGGGAGCGCAGTATATCGTTCTGCCGCCGCACTTCCGTTCGCAGTATACAACGCAATGGACTGCCAGCGTGCAGCGCAATTTCGCTCATGGCTGGCAGGCCCAGGTCGATTACATTGGGAATAAATCAAGTTTCGTTGCTTTTGGTTACCCGATCAATCCGGCAGTCTACATCCCAGGCAATTCCAGTACGAGCAACTACGCGCAGCGGTTCAGGCTGACGCTGGAAAACCCAACAGAGGGCCCGCTGTTTGCAGGTGGAGGCGGCGGCTCGCTTTTGGGCACTGCGGGGGCAAATGCGAATTACAATGCAATGGTCGCGACGATCCAGCACCGCCTGTCATCGACCTTCAGTCTTCTCGCCAACTATACCTGGTCGCATTGCATCGATATAGAAGACGCCCAGGGAGACCTCAACGGCACGACCGTGGAAAATCCGGACAACATCAATATGGATCGCGCGAACTGCGGGTTTGATTACCGGCACATTATCAATGCCGTTGTTGTCGCGAAGAGCCACTTCGCTCTGTCGGGTTTCGCGGACAAGGTGATCAATAATTGGGAGATTGCCCCTCTGGTACGTATCACCGACGGCGCGCCGTTCTCGGAGTTCACGGGACTCGATCAATCGCTCACCGATATCAACAACGATCGCCCGAATTTGGTGTCGGGACCGATTTATACCGGAGACAAGATCCTGTCAACCTTCTCACCGAACGGTGTTTATACCAATTCTGCCGCATTCACCTATAACGCCGTAGGAACTTACGGCGATGCCGGACGAAATTTTCTCCGGGGTCCGAAGTTCTTCCAGCTAGACAGTGCGGTAAGCAGATTTTTCCCGCTTCACGACCGGCTCACGCTGGATTTGCGGCTAGAAGCGTTTAATGCGTTAAACCACCCGGACTTTAACCCTCCCACGTATCCCCTTGTGATCTTTGGAGCCCTCTCCGGTTGGGTTACAAGCACTTCAAACCAGGCGCGAGTCTTCCAGGGAGCCGTGAAGCTCCAATTCTAACCAGTGCGCCTCGCTCGTCCGCAACATGGACGGGCGAGGCTACAAGTGATCAGCCACAGTCAAGGTGGCCCAATGGAAGCGGGGGCGCGTGAGCGACGCCGCTCAAGCCGCTTTACGCAGCTCAAAACGTACGGCCTGACCTGCAAGGTGGAGAATGATACACGGCTTGCCGTGCTCGGAGCATGCAGCGAAGAAGGGAAAGCAAGACATGGGCGTCTGCGCCTGATTCCCAGCCCACCTATCTTGGAACTACCGGGAGTAACAATGCGCTAGGGTGGGCACTATCGTGGTAGATGGTGTTGGTCGCCTTCTGAACGATAGCGTCCGTGGCCGCTTCCTTGCCGGTATTCAGGTTGCGATCGAAGCGTGGAAAATTGCTGCTGGAGACTTCGATGCGAATCCTGTGGCCTTTCAGGAAGACGTTACTGGTGGACCAGAGATCGATCCTGTACTCCAAAACCTGGCCCGGAGTGATGGGCTTGGCCACGCTGGCGGATTCGCGATAGCGTGCGCGCAGAATGCCTTCCGTAAGATCCTGTGCAAACCCATTGGGGCCCACGTCAACCAGCTTGGCGGTGAAATCTGTGTCCACGGCAGAAGACGCGGCAAAGAGATCGAGAGTGACTGGCCCGGTGGCTTCGAGATCCTGGTCGAGAGGCGGCGTGGAATAGACGAGCACATCCGCGCGCGTCTCCACCTGTTGCTGGTCCCTTGGACCCGGAGGAAGGTGCACTGGATCGCAGCACAGCGGGCCGCCGACAGATGGGACGGGATTGGCCGGGTCGTAGAGAAAGCTGTCGTGCGTTTCAGCTTGCGCGGCAGCGGTGGAGAGAACGCCGTCGCCTGAAGCGCTGTTCGCCTTGCCGGCCGAGTGGAGGAAGTAATGCGTCACTCTGGCCCGCTCCAAAGGCCAGGAATCCTCGCTGCGCCATTTGTTCTCACCCATCACGAAGATCTTGACCGGCTTTTCTGAGGCGAATTCATTCTTCTTGCCCTGAAGCAAGTAGTCGTACCAGTCAAGCATGGCTTTGCTGTCGTCAAACTTATCTGCTTCCGGGCCGAAATCTACCGCGCCGATCTTGCGCCCGTAGCCGGCATGACCGCCGATAGCGACCAGCAGCCTTTGGCCTTTGCGAGCCGCCTCCGAGCCGCCATGGGCCTTGATGCCAACAAAGTTGCGCAGGCCGCCGCCCTGAAAAATGTCGTACCAGGCCGCGATGGTGAGTGCTGGCACCTGGATCGACGCGTACTGCTCCTCGATGGACCACTGCTTCCAGTAGCTGTCATAGGCGGGATGATCGAGCCAATCGAGGAAGTAGGGTGCGAATGCGCGGGTCAAACCTGCGCTGTCTGGGACGCTCCCCGGCTTAAAGAGCGGGACCTGCTTCAACGGGAACACAGACAGGTCGGTCAGGGAACTGTTGTCTGGCGCGACCGCCCGGCCGAGACTTTGCTGGGCGAGCGCGGATGTCCACGACTCCATAAGCGCCTGCTCGAAGGCGCCGCCCAGGTAGGTCCAACCATCGTGGTAATTGCTGGCCGTGGCGAACGGGCAGATGCCGGCCAGGTGCGGAGGATGGCCGATGGCGGCGAGCATCTGCGTGGCCCCGACATAGGAACCACCGAACATGCCGACCTTGCCATTGGAATGAGGCAAGGCGGCTGCCCATTCCACTGTGTCGAAGCCGTCGTCAGTCTCGTGCTTGAAGGGATACCATTCTCCCTCAGAGGCGTTACGGCCGCGCACGTCCTGCACGACAACCATGTAGCCGCGCGCGACTGCCTTGCCGGCAACATCGGCCGTCAGGTTCTTGCCGTAGGGCGTGCGCTGAAGCAGCACCGGGAAATCTCCGTCCCCGGATGGGCGATAGATGTCCGCGCGGAGGATGACTCCGTCACGGGTCTTCATTTCGACATCGCGGTCGACTGCCACCTTTGCTGCGCTCTCTCCCAGGGCAGCGACGCACAGCAGCAGCGTAACGGTGAAAGCGTGCAGGCAAAGAGTCTTCTTCGGCATGGGCAATTCCTCAGCGGCCAAGACCGCGTCCAGTCCATCAGGGCGGTTGAAACAGGATGAGTCCTGTCCTATCCAGATACTATTGACGAGTTCCTACAACGCGCAGCGTGACAATCTCGTGAGGATGAATGGTGAAATGGAATTCACCGTTTTCCGCAAGTGATACGGCATCCTGGCCTCGTTCCAGGGCATCTGTTTGCCACACGTGATCCACGTGCAGCCACGGAATCCGTATGGACACGGTCCGTTCCGTCCCTCCGAAGTCGAGCAAGCGCAGGATGGTTCCATTCTCATCCTCCGCGGGCTTCCAGGTTTCCAGCAACACGTTCGGATCATCGATTTCCAGGAAGCTTCCCAGTTTCCCGTCCAGGTTCCGCGCAGGGTTGGCTTCGATCGGTGCAGCGGAAGACTGCGCCGCGTCCGTCTGCTGGTTCTGCGGCGGCAGAGTTACAGCCTTGTCCTGGGTCGTAACAATGTCCGTCTCCAGCGGAGTTACTTCTTCCCATCCCATGCGACTCAGATCGCTCGCAGCGGTGGCAGGCGCGCTTGTAACCAGGTAGTGAAGGCTGAAGTGTCCTCCCTGTCCGGCTCGAGTGTTGGTGTTCCAGTAGTTATTCATCGCATAAGAGAAGATGGTTCCAGGTCGCTTGCCGAATTGCTCCGGCCATGCGCCGCGATTGATATCGCCCAACGTCACCAGAGGCGCATCCAGCGGGAGCACGGTCCCCGATACACCGTCCTGCCCAACTGAAACCCAGTGCTGCACAGTGAACCACTCGTGGCCCGCTCCTGGGTACATGTCTCTCGCCGGGTCGACCACTCCGTTTTGAACCTCGTACTGAAATTCAGGCTGGCTCAAAGCAAAGGGAAATGCAAAATAGACAGCCTCCTTGGTGAAGACCTCCTTCTTGTCCACCTCTTCAACGAATTCAATCTTCTTCTCGCCATTGAACAGACGAATCTCCGTTTTGATAGAAGGAGTGTTCAGGTCCTTGCTTTCAAGGCGCGCCACCATTCCATCGGGAGTTCGGTCGACGGATACAACCCGGCCGCCGTGCGCGGGATGAACTTCCAGTTCGGGTTTTGGAAACACGTGACTATAGACGATCATGGTGTTCTGTCCCTTGTCGCCTCCAGTTACGTAGAGGTACTCTCCAAAGCGATATGGACTATCCTGGCTCACCAGTTCACGCTGCAACTGCTTGTCGTAGATGCTGCGTACTGCTCCTGTCTCCGCATCCAACTGCACCCGGTAGTAGGGACTCTCGAGCGAAGAGACCTTTTCTGTCGCGGAGGCCGGTCCAGCCTCTTTTGCCGCACGCATGGCATACACCTTGTAGCCAACCGGCGGGACATCTACGGCTGAAAAGCGAACGCGGTTGGAGTCATTGCCGCTGGAAACGATCTCGCAGGGCACGGTCTGGTTGGTCAGAACATCCACGATCTCGTCCCCTTTTTTCAGGTCAACGGAAACCGGGCCGCTTCGCTTCCAGTTCAGACTGTTGAAAACGATCACGCTCCCTGGACCGGCGGGAATGGCATCTGCCAGGTTTGCCATGCTGCGTCTGGTTGCAAAGTCGACCCGTGACGCGGCGTTGACTGCAAACTGTTCTTTGAATGCGAGCTGATCGACAGCCTCTTTGCTCGTAGGGTCTGACACACTGTTCCATGAGTCGAACGTGTGCTCATCCATCAACACCATGTCGGTCCACATTCGTCCCAACTCGGCAGTATCTGTCTTGAGCTGTGGATTGATGAGGGATGCCAGCGTAGCGAGTTTCTCCGCCGTTTGTCCCCGTGCTTCGCTCCAGCGCTCCATGGCGGTGTAATACGCATCGGTGCCTGCGCCATCCTCCCAATACGGTCCGCCATCTCCGCGGATGGTGGGAATCCTGTCGCCGAACTGTTTTTCGATATTCTGGAGTGCCTCGTGGAACCCAGAGTATTGCAGATGCGGGTACGCATACGTGCTGTTCCACTTGCCCGCCAGCTCCGCCTGCTGCGGAAAAAGATCCGTATTCTCCACCTGTGTCCCGAAGAGAATGGTGGAATCCGCATGGTAGCTGGCATTCCCGTACATCTGCAGATAGAGCGGCAGAGTATCACGCCCTGCCGATAGCAGCGGAGGCAATCCGAACAGCATCTGCATGTGCATGTAGTGGCGTGAATACCACAGCAATACTTTTTTGCCGTCGGGACCTACCCACCAGGTCGGAGAGTTCTCGTTGAGACGGCCTTCGAGCAACACCGGAGCACGGTAGTTGTCGCTGCCACTGGCCAGATAATGTATACCCGCGGACGCAAGGATGGAGGCATACGACCAGGAAAACGAGGGAACATCCGTAATGTTCGCGTAATCCAGCGGCGTTCCATATTTCCTGCTGAAGTTTGCGCTCGGATACAGTGAGCGGATTAGGGTCTCCGTCGTGGGAATGCCGGTGAGCAAATTGGCATATTGAGCAGGTACAAAGAGTTCCTTCTTCTGGATCGCTGCGATAGCGCGTTGCTGCTGCGCGGGTGTGCGCGTCTCAAGAAACTGTTGCAGGTCCCACTCCCCGTCCAGGCTGAAGCGGAAATCCGGATGCTTTTCCGTCATGTCCATCGCTTCGCCAATCGTACGGCTCTGGATGGCTGCAACCTTTGCCTGGTAATCGGAGTACCCCACATCCACATGGATATGGGGAACGATAAAGACAGTCCACTTCTTCGCCGGGGCGATCGGTTGTTTGTAATGCCGCTTTCGCCCGTCAATATCTACTACCAGCCGCGCCTCGCTTCCAGGCGCAAATTCGTGAACCAGGAACGCGATCTTGTCTTCCCCGAAGTCAATCCCACCATGCAATGCGGCGTGATAACTTCTCTCTCCAATGGTCAGCTCTGCCTTGCTGCCCGGCTCAGTCCGCGTGGAGTGGCGAATGAATGCTTCCACGCTCTCCAGCAATTCGCCGTTTTGCTGCTGATAGAAAATCGTGGGCACCACTTCCGCCGGCAACACCTCAGAAGCCGCATTGCGAGGGACGCTATCTAGCTCAATAGCATCGTAGTTCACCCCGGCTTCTGGAACTGCTTCTTCCGCCTCTTCGACCGCCTGCAGCGTGATCCGGTTGGCCCCGCTATGGAGGTAACTGCCTGGAAAGTCAAACTCGATATCCGCCGAGGATTGTGCCGGAAAAAAGGAGTCCCATTGGTCGCCACTGCTATAGTCGAGCCGGGGATGCAGATAAAACATTCCGGCCTTACCGTTGATATCCACCTTCAGCGCCGGCACGCTGGCGCTCTCAATGAGAAGGGCGATGCGAAGTCGATAGTTGTTTGCGGGCTGGCCCTCAAGTGAGAACGATATGGCTCGTGGCGCGGATGGGATCGCCGCTTTCTGGAGCTTCTGCGTCGCACTGAGCACAGCCGGTTGCACGCTGAACCAGTCTTTCGCCGGGTCGCTCTGCGAGACGACGAAGTCCACGTTCCGCGTGGGACTGCCCGATGCAAACTCAGCGGAGGAGCGATCGAACTTTCCGATTTGGAATATCGTGGTCCTCGGTGTGTTCGGCGCAGTCGCCGCAGAGAGCACGGAAGTTGCCAGCAGAGTCGCCAGCAATCCGGATAACATGCTTCTCTTACAGCTTGATCTCATCACTGAACCCTTCCTCTGGTTGTGCAGGAACCACCGTTTGTGGACCCACGCACTGTGTCAATTGCTTGTAGCGTGTCTTTTCAACGCTTCCAGTCCTGGCCAATCCTTCAGTTCTTTCCGGTAAGCCCAAAACATATCGCCGCAACCCACTTTATCGAATTGACGCACAATGTACCAGGTCACCTTCGCCGCAGCCGGGTTCAAATAGAACGCTCCCCATTCACCCACCAGCATCGGCATTCTTGTTTTGACGGAAAACTGACTGTGACGCCGGACGATCAGCGCGATGCGGTCATTGCTCGTCAAGTCGAGAAACGCGGTATCCACTACAATGTCGTAGACGTGAGGCGCATAGGCTTGCTGCCGATCGCGCCTTCCTTCATCATCCACAAGCGGCGTTAAGGCGGAACGGATGCCGAGGTTTGCCGACATGGCCGGCTCCAGAAACAGGATGTGCCGCGCGTCCACCTGCCGGATCGCCTTGCGCACTCGCGAATACATGGGCGTCAACCTTGTCTTCTCAAAGCCTTGCATGATGGGAGTACCGGCTTCCAACATGCCGGTGAATAGAGTCATGTTCCCCATCCACTTTGTAATCTGCTTTCGGCCTTCTGCCGTTCCCTCCATGTCAGACAACTGCTGTGGAGACGGATGAGACTCTCCGGGAAGTTTGGCAAGGAGTTCCGAAAGTCTCGTGAGGATAGCCTGTTCCATGCGCCTGGCGTCCTGGCCGGGGAATGGCTCGTTCATCAGGTCATAACCGATCACGTCCGGTTCGTCTTTGAAGCGGCTGGCCACAAACTGCCAGGCCTTTGCGTAATGGTCTTGAAGACCCATGCCATCCGGGCCTGGGCTGTTGGCCCAAAAATGATCCAGGGCCGTTTGAACGCCCTTGCTCTGATAATAGGCGTCGCTCCACTCAGTGGTCTCTGTGTAAGTCTTCCCTTCATCGAGAGTGGCCCAGGCGGGCGCGCCGTCAGAAAACTTCACGCTATACAGGTCCTGGTGCATGTCCAACAGCACGTAGAGTCCCTGTTGCTTGGCGTACTCAACCAAGGTTGCGATCCGGCTTAGATAAGCCTCGTCAAAATGTCCAGGCTGCGGCTCCAGTCCATCCCAGAAGATGCATAACCGGACGGAGTTCATGCCCCAGCTTCTGATCTGGGCAAAGTCTGCAGGTGAAATGTTACCCGTATATCCCTGGTCTTTGGATTTATTGACGACGTTGATACCGTGAAACAAAATGGGCTGGCCAGAAGCATCCAAAAAATGCGTCCCCGAGACCGTAACGAAGTCATTATCACGCATACCGGACCGATTTTGATATGACGATGCAGATTGCGCCAATCCACAACAAGCCAAAACAGAGAGCAAGATTGGCAGGAAGAAACGAGACATTGGCTAAGTCCTTTTCGTAACAAATCCACAGGTTGTTCAGAATACGTTCCAAGCCACTCCAAACAGCATCCGGAATGAAGTGTCGCAGGTTAGTTCAGCACGCGAGCAATTGTTTGCGCGCGTTAGATCGGAACTCCAAACGCTGTTCGCCAGGCCGTATGCGAGTTCATTCACTTTTGCGATGGCAGATTCTTCATCCTTGAAGCACAACAGATACGCACACGGCCCGAATATCTCTTCACGGCAACAAACATTGTCATCTGGTCCTTCCAGCTGCGCCGGCTCAACACAGTACCCGTTTTCCTCACCCATTGGAGCAGCCGCGCCGCCCATGGCGACTTCGGCGAGAACCGACCCGTCCGATGGATTCACGACTTGTTCGGCCGCCGTCATATACGTCTGGCCGCCGATGTGGTTCGGGAGCGGTTTGCAAGAAAGTCTCGGACGTTCGCGTGAAGTTCCGTTTTCATGGCTTCCTTTACGGCGGTAGCTCATTTCTGTGATGACGGATGTGAGCTCTCACCGGGGCTGAATGTGTTGGCGGTTGTACTTGGCATTTCAACAGATGCAACGGCTACTATCACATCTCTTCCCCCTGGTAAGGTGCATGCTTACGCCATCCGGTATTCATTGCAGAGCACACGAAACCTCGGCTCATCTTCCACGATCTCCGGGTATCTGGGGAGCGGTTCTTTGAAATGGTTGTCTGTATCGTCATCGTTGACCGAGGAGACTTCGCCAATAAGGCCATGGCCATCCACGGCATAGAACATGTGATACAGATAAGGAGTCAACGTGATGGACTCGCCCGGGCCGAGCATGACGGTGCCTCCGGCTGCAACCTGGCGGCGCACTCCATCACATGTTACGCAAACGGGGCTTTGCGAGAATCCCCCGTCTTCGGTTGAATTGTAGAGTTGTACCGCCAGCCGGCCTGTTCCTTTTCCGCCCCGGTTGATGATGTCTTCAGTCTTGCTGGCATGGTAATGAAAGGGCGTGACCTGATTCTGCCGGACGAACATGATCTTCTCCGCGTATACTTTGGCGGCCTTGCCGTCAGCCAACGATCCATTGCGAAGTGTAAAGAGCGTGAGTCCCAGAGAGTCGAAATGTTCTGAATTGAAGTCGGTAACATCCCACCCCAGGCGG
>JBAVYF010000464.1:0-6084 GCA_049698655.1 Occallatibacter sp.
GCCTCGGGCTTCCAGGCCAGGACAGCCGTCACCGCCGGATGCGCTGCAAGTCCCTCCAGCACGGCTGCCTTGCCGATGAGTGTGTTCTGGCTCATGCTAGAGGTCCGCCTTGTCCTGGCTCCAGTTCAGGATGCCCTTGCGCACGATGTAGAAGAGCCCTACAGCCACAAAGCCCAGGTAAACCACCATCTCCCAGAAGCCGAAGAGCCGGGAGCCGGTGATTCCATACAGTTTGCGGTAGACCACGGCCCAGGGCATCATGAATACCGCTTCCACGTCGAACAGGATAAACAGCATGGCCACCATGTAGAAGCGCACACTGAACCGTTGCCGCGCATCGCCTACGGCCACAATCCCACATTCGTAGGCGGCCAGCTTGGTGGGAGTGTTGCGGTGCCGTCCGACGAACCAGGAGGCTACCACCATTCCCAGCCCAAGTCCAAAGGCGGCAAGGATTTGCAGAAATAGCGAAAGATATTGCCAGTGGTAGGGGATCATCGCCGCCCAGTCCAGGAAATTCCCAGAAAATTGCACCCGACTCACCGAAACCGAAAAAGTGTTTCGAAACGAAAGGATGCTGGTTTGAGATTAGGTTTTCAGCCTCGTTCCGTCAAGGCCAGAGAGCCGGCAAAGCCTCCGGCGCGCTCCCCTTCGCGCCCGCGCCAGAGGCCATCAGCTCTACGCGCTTGCCTCGTCCAGCCGCGTCAGAATAGCATCCAGAGCCGTTTCCCAGGGCGCCAGCCGGACGCCAAATCGCGCGTGCAATTTTTCGTTCGATAAAACGGAGTTTCGAGGCCGCTTTGCCGGAGTAAAGTATTCAGCGGAAGGGATGATCCTGACGGCCGGAACTTTGCCGTGAAGCAGGGAGTCAGCGCGGGCAAAGATAGCGCGGGCAAAGCCGCACCAGGAGGTCGATCCGGAACATGTCATGTGATATAAACCGGCCCAGTTGCCGGCAGATCCAAACCTGCCTGTCAAAACGCCGCCTACGATAGCGCTCGTGGCGCTGGCCAGTTCGATGGAACTTGTTGGCGCGCCATACTGGTCATCCACGATGTCAAGGCTCTCGCGCTCGCGGCCCAGGCGCAGCATGGTGAGCAGGAAGTTATTCCCATGGGGGCCGTAGACCCAGCTTGTCCGGAAAATCAGATATTTGCCCCCGGCCTGTTGTATTGCTTCTTCCCCAGCCAGCTTGCTCGCGCCGTAGACATTCAGTGGACTCGGCGTGTCTGTCTCAATCCACGGTCCCGTCTTCGAGCCGTCAAACACATAGTCGGTGGAGTAGTGGACCAGAAGCGCGCCAGAGCGCAAAGCTTCTTCGGCCAGAATGCCGGGAGCCCTGGCGTTGACGGCCATGGCCGCTTCCGGCTCGGATTCGGCGCGGTCCACTGCCGTATATGCGGCCGCGTTGAGAATGATCTCTGGCGCGGCGCGGCGCACCATGGCCCGCACTTGATCCGGGACGGCCAGGTCAACCGTATCGCGGTCATGGCAAATGATTTCACCGGCATCGGAAAAGCTGCGCTGCAACTCCGCGCCAACCTGCCCCGCGTAGCCGATTATCAGGATGCGCGGCCGGCTCACGCAAAGACCTCCGCATCCTGCAGTGGGACGCCTTTGCGGTCCCTGTCGGAGAGGATGGCGTCTTCGAGGCTGACAGGCCAGGGAATTGCCAGATCGGAATCGTTCCACGCGATAGTCCGCTCGCCTGCGGGAGAGTGGTGGTCCGTTACCTTATAGGCAACGCCGGCAACATCGGTAAGGGCAAGAAAGGCGTGGCCATAGCCCTCGGGAATCCATAGCATCCGGCCGCTCTCTCCGGTAAGCACCACCGCAACATGCTTTGCAAAAGTGAGAGAGCCGCGGCGTAGGTCTACAGCCACATCGAGCGCCGCGCCATGCGTAACCCGCACCAGCTTTCCCTGCGGCTGGATCACCTGGTAGTGAATGCCGCGAACTACATTCTTCTTCGAGACGGAGAAGTTATCCTGCACCCAGGTTGTCGGCAGCCCCGCCTCGGCCATGTCGCGCAGATTCCATGTCTCCCAGAATGTGCCGCGGCCATCCCGGTAGATCTTCGGCGTAAGCACTAGAACGCCGGGCAGCGAGGTTTCATCAATCTTCATAACTCGCCCGCCTCAATCGTAAAGCGCGGCTCGTTTTTTAGGGCAAGCAGGTATTGCCCATATCCGCTCTTGCACACCGGCCGGGCCAGCTCTTCAAGCTGGCTGTCGGTGATGTATCCGAAACGATAAGCAATCTCTTCCGGGCAGGCAATCTTCAGCCCTTGCCGGCGTTCAATTGTCTGAACAAAAAGACCGGCATCGAGAAGCGAATCGTGCGTGCCGGTATCGAGCCATGCCATGCCCCGGCTCATCACCTGCACATTCAGGCTGCCGGCTTCCAGATAAATCCTGTTCAAATCGGTGATTTCCAGCTCGCCGCGCGCCGACGGCTTGAGCGAAGCGGCGAGGTTCACGACTTCGTTGTCGTAAAAATAGA
The DNA here is from genome assembly GCA_049698655.1 of Occallatibacter sp. Taxonomy (GTDB): domain Bacteria; phylum Acidobacteriota; class Terriglobia; order Terriglobales; family Acidobacteriaceae; genus Telmatobacter. Next base: position 2,503 of record JBAVYF010000464.1, read on the forward strand.
GGCCGGTGACAGCATAACGAGACTTGGGAGATTTAGGCTTCTCTTCGATGCTGATGGCATGGCCCAATGTATCGAACTCCACAACGCCATAGCGTTCCGGATCACGGACGGGATATGCGAAAACAACCGCTCCATGCTTCACCGCCGCGGCGCGTTGTAAAAGAGCCGAGAACGATTGCCCGTAAAAGATGTTATCGCCCAGAATCAAAGCGCTCGTATCTCCGGCGATAAAATCACGCCCAATCAGGAAGGCCTGCGCCAGGCCGTCAGGACTGGGCTGCACGGCATAACTCAGGTTAATGCCCCACTGATTACCGTCGCCCAGCAATTCCGCGAATCGCGCGGAGTCCTGCGGAGTGGAGATGATAAGAATATCCCGCAGTCCCGCTAACATTAAAGCGCTGAGCGGATAGTAGATCATCGGCTTGTCATACACCGGCAAAAGCTGTTTTGAAATGACATGCGTGGCCGGGTATAGCCGGGTTCCCGATCCGCCCGCGAGAATAATTCCCTTCATTGTGGAATCCTCTCCTGATAATTCTGCCGGATCCATTTCCTATAAGCGCCGGTGCGGATACTTCTCACCCAGGAGGTGTTTTCCAGATACCACGCAACCGTTCTGCGCAGCCCGCCTGCAAATTCCACGGCCGGCCGCCACCCCAGCTCACGGCTTATCTTCGATGTGTCGATGGCGTAGCGGCGGTCATGCCCGGGCCGGTCGGCCACGAAGGCGATGAGCTTCCTGCGCGGCTCAAGCGCGGCATCGGGGCGCAACTCGCCGACAAGATCGCAAATCGATGTCACCACGTCCAGATTCTTTCGTTCGCTATTGCCTCCGATGTTATAAGTTTCTCCCACGCGGCCCCTATCGAGGACAGCACGGATGGCCGAGCAGTGGTCTTCCACAAAGAGCCAGTCGCGCACGTTGCCACCGTCGCCGTAGACAGGCAGCGGCTTGCCTTCCAGGACATTCAGGATCATCAGCGGAATCAGCTTTTCCGGAAACTGGAATGGCCCATAGTTATTCGAGCAGTTAGTCGTGAGCACCGGCAAGCCGTAGGTGTGATAGTAGGCTCGCACCAGATGATCCGAGGCGGCCTTTGACGCCGCATAGGGGCTATTGGGCGCATAGGCCGTGGTCTCGGAAAAAGCCGGATCTTCCGGCCCAAGAGAACCATAAACCTCGTCGGTGGAGACGTTCAGAAAGCGGAAGGCTCTCCGGCCGGCCTCGTCCAGCTCCGACCAAAAGAGCCTGGCCTGTTCAAGCAGCGTGAAGGTTCCCTGTACGTTGGTGCGAATAAAGGCGCCGGGATCGGCAATCGAACGGTCTACGTGACTTTCCGCCGCGAAATGGACGATAGCCTGAGGCCGGTGCTCACGCAACAACGCGGCTACCAGTTCGGCATCGCAAATATCGCCGCGTATCAGCAGGTGCTGGGAATCGCCTTCAAGAGCCGCGAGATTTTCCAAATTGCCGGCATAAGTGAGCAGATCAAGATTAACCACCTTGCTGCCGGTACTCTTGATCCATTGCAGCACAAAGTTAGAGCCGATAAACCCCGCACCGCCGGTGACCAGGATGGTGTTCCTGACACTACTCATACCCCGCGAGCCTAGCATGGCCCACGATCTGAAGGCAAGCACCCGGAGGCTCCCGGGGTTGACGAGCGAAAGATGTTTACAAGACCGCGTGTTAAACGTTGTGCGAAGAGGCCTTCGCCGTGCAAAAATATGCCATAGCGAGATGCAACACCTCAGCCTTGCCGGGAGAAGAAACGTGGCCAAGTCCTATGATTACGAAACCATTGCCAAAACCATCGATCACTCGCTGCTCAACCCCTCTTTGACCGTTGCAGCGCTGGAAGAAGGCTGCGCATTGGCGGTTCGATATAACGTCGCGAGCGTCTGCATCGTGCCTTACTACCTGGCCCGGTGCGCTGCACTGCTGGCTCGCACCACGGTCCGCGCCAGCACCACCATCGGCTTTCCGCATGGCGGGCACACCACCGCCATCAAGCTTGCTGAAACCCGCCAGGCGCTCAAGGACGGCGGGCAGGAACTCGATGCGGTGATCAACATCAGCAAGGCCCGGAGCGGGGATTGGCGGTATGTGCGAGATGAGCTTTCCGCGCTGGTGACGGCCACTCATGCAGGCGGAGCCAAGATCAAGGTGATCTTTGAAAATGCCTATCTTGACGATGCCGCAAAGATTCACCTGTGCGAGATTTGCGCGGAGATGGGAGCCGATTGGGTAAAGACCTCGACCGGGTACGCGCCCAGTGGGGCAACTCTAGCCGATCTCGAACTGATGCGCCAATATTCCCCGGCAAGAGTTCAGGTCAAGGCGGCCGGCGGCGTTCGCGATCTCGATACGGTGCTGGCCATGCGCGCCATTGGCGTGAGCCGTGTGGGCACGTCCAACACCCAGGCCATTCTGGAGGAATGTCGCAATCGGCTGCGCCTTGAACCCCTCTCTCCCGCCGGCGCATCGGCGGCGAACGCGGGATACTAGCGATGGCGCCTGGGGATAGGCATAAAGTTACAGATGCGGATGAGGCTATTCATGACTTGGGACTTTCGTTTTCTTAGGCCGGCCGCGCATATTGCCAGGCTACCCGACGCACAGGTTAAACGGATTTATCCCAGGCTGCGATGGCGGATTATGGAATCCACCTTTATCGGTTACGCCACCTTTTACATTGTCAGAAATAATCTTCCGGTCGTCTCCAAGGAGATGGGGCAAGCGCTTGTCTACAGTAAAGATCAGATCGGGAATATATTTGCGCTGTCGGTAGCCGCATACGGCCTCGGAAGATTCATCATGGGTTCGTTGTCGGACCGCAGCAATCCCCGCTACTTTATGCCGATTGGATTGCTGTTGACCGCCTTGTGCAATTTTGCCTTTGCAACCGCCGGGAGTTATCCGGTGCATCTGGCCCTCTGGACATTGAACGGGTTGGCGCAAAGCATGGGATGGGCGCCGTGCGGGCGCTCCCTGAGCCACTGGTACAGCATCCGCGAGAGAGGAACGGTTTTTGCGTTCTGGAACCTCGCCCAGAATGTGGGAGGCGGGCTGATCGGGCTTATCGCCGCCTTCTGCGCCGGGAGGCTCGGCTGGCGTTCTGCATTTTATGTTCCCGGCATATTAGCCGTGCTTTGCGCGGTTTATCTTATCCTGAGACTCAGGGACACGCCCCAGTCGGAAGGGCTGCCGTCTATCGAGGAATACCACGATGATTACCCAGCGGGCGGCATTGGAGAAGGAGAAAAGGAACTGGGAACTCGCGATCTGTTTGTAAATTACATTCTAAAGAATCGTTATTTGTGGCTCTTTGCCGGCGCCAATTTCTTCGCCTACATAGCCAGATACGCCATGCTGGACTGGGGTCCGACCTTTCTGAAAGAGGTTAAACACGCCAGCCTGGGAGAAGGAGGAATCGGCACGGCAACGCTGGAATTTTCTGCGATGTTCAGCACCGTTATGGTGGGCTGGTTATCCGATAAGTGGGGAGGGCGCCGCGGAATGATTTGCCTGCTGTGCATGATTCCCGTTTTTCTTGCCTTCGTTGGCATCATATATAG
>JBAVYF010000465.1:0-1848 GCA_049698655.1 Occallatibacter sp.
GAACAATACTGGCCCCGGCTGCGGGAGTGTGTCGAGCCGCTCACGGATGAACAAGTCTGGTGGCGGCCCAACGAGGCTTGCAACAGCATCGGCAATCTGTTGCTGCATCTGAACGGAAACGTGGGCCAGTGGCTGGTGGCGTCGTTCAACAGGCAGGAGGATAAGCGAAACCGGCCTGTGGAATTCGCCGAGCGGGAGCTGATTCCGGCTTCGGTGCTCCTTGATTGTCTGGGTACAACCCTGCAGCAGGCGTCGGAAGTTCTCATCCGGCTTACCCACGATGATCTGGTCGCGTCCTACGAAATCCAGGGTTACAAAGGCACCGGCCTGAGCGCTGTTTACCATGTGGTGGAGCACTTTGGAATGCACTACGGACAGATTCTCTATATCGTCAAGACGCTCAACGGCGCGGATTTGGGCTTTTATAGCGAACTGAACAAGACCGGCCGGCGTCCCTGAAGGTTGACCATTGATGATTGCTGGCGTTTCGTGGGTTTGGTGGCTGGGATTTCATGCGGTGGTAGCGGCGCTGCTGCTGACCGACGCATTGCTTCCCGGCAGGCGGCTCGAAGCGCGGCGCACGCAGACGGTCGCCTGGCTCTGGACGGCGTTTCTGGTTGCGGTTGCAACCGGCTTTGCTGGTTGGATCGCCATCGCCAAAGGCCACCAGCCGGCGCTGGAATTCGTAGCCGGTTACGCCATCGAAGCCTCGCTCAGCGTGGACAATCTCTTTGTCTTCCTGGTCCTCTTTCAGGGCTTCCGCATTTCGCCGCGACGGCAGCACACCGCGCTGCTCTGGGGCGTGGCCGGGGCGGTAGTGCTGAGGGCGCTGTTTATCGCGACGGGCATCACGCTGCTGCGTCGCTTCGATTGGATCACCTGGATCTTCGGCTTGATTCTTCTCTATGCGGCGTGGCGGCTGGTGCGCGGAGGCGCGGCCAACGCGGCTGTTCCCGAGTGGATTCGCAAATTACAGCCCGCCAAGGGCTCTCTCTTGCCCGTCATTCTGGCCGTTGAAGTCACCGATCTGCTGTTTGCGTTCGACTCAATCCCCGCCGTGCTGGCCGTCAGCCACAATCCCTTCGTGGTTTACACCTCGAATATCGCGGCGATCCTGGGGCTGCGCTCACTTTACTTTGCGCTGGCCGCGCTGTTGGACCGCTTCCGCTACTTGCACTACGGATTAGGCGCACTGCTAACTTTTGTCGCGCTGAAGATGCTGGCCGCCCGCTGGATCGACGTGCCGATTATGATTTCGCTGGCGGTGATGGGGGCGATATTGGCGGTTTGCGCGGTGGTGTCGTTAATAACAGGGAATAGGGAATAGGGACTAAAGACTAAAGACTTGTTCCTTGTCTACCACTTCTCGAACGCAACCCGCCCATCGCGCCCGAAGATGGAGTGCTTCTGGAAGTTCTGGTCGTCGCGGCGGGGGAAGTCGTTGCGGAAGTGCGCGCCGCGGCTCTCGGTGCGGGCCAGGGCTGAGGCCAGGATGGCGTGGGCCACGCGGTTCATGGCGAGGGCTTCGGCGAGGCGGCGGCTCCCCTTCCCTTGCTCGGCGAGCTCGGCCAAGGCAGCGGCGCAAAGCTCTTGCGCGGCAAGGCCCTGGCGCAGCGTGGAGTCCTCGCGTAGCAGTCCGGCATAGGCCCACATGGAGGCTTGCAGGCTGGCAATAATCTCTTCCAAACGGGCTTCCTCCCGGGCAGCGAGGGCTGCGGGGACGGTTTGCGGCGCGCCGGCCGGCGCCATCGGCAGTCCATCGCCGAGCATCGACTGCGCGGCGCGGGCACCGAAGACGAGGCCTTCGAGCAGCGAGTTCGAGGCCAGGCGGTTGGCGCCGTGGACGCC
>JBAVYF010000466.1:0-2268 GCA_049698655.1 Occallatibacter sp.
ATCCTGTACCAGCCACCGGCTCGCCAAACCCGGAAAAAACTAGCGTTTTAGCCCGTGAATCTGTGGAGCAACCCCTAAACCATTAAAAATCAAATCATTACGCTGGCCGTCTTTACTGAAACACAAAACCTTCTGAACAGTGATTCTGTGGAGCCATGCCTAACCAATTCAAAATCAATGAGTTCCGTGCGCCGCTCTCACGGGAACACGCAACCTGTCAACCTGTGACACGAGAGGTTTCCGTCCCCAGCCCCAAAAACTCCTGAAAAACATCGTTCGAGAGCAGCCGTCCCTGCGCGGTCAGCCGAACCGTCTTGCCGTCGGAAGTCAGCAGTCCATTTTCCGCCAGCCGCGCAACAACCTTGAGCGCCGGCTCGACCATCGCCGCGCCAAACTCCTGCTGCACAGCGGCTACGTCCACGCCAGCATTCAGCCGCAGGCCGAGAAACCATGCCTCTTCGTGCTGTTGCGCGCGGGTGAGCCAAGTGGTCTCAACCGGCTCCGCGCCTTCGAGATAGGCCTTCAGGTCGTCGGTGGTGGTGGAGCGCAGGATGCGGGCGGGTTTGGCAAGGTCTGCTTCATGCAGCATGGAAGAGGCATCAAGGCCAAGGCCGAGGTATGGCCGCCGCTGCCAGTAGCGAAGATTGTGGCGGGAGGGAAAACCGGAGCGGCAGAAGTTGGATATCTCGTATTGCTCGAGGCCGGCCTCGCCCAGAGTTTCGATTGCCTGCTCGTACATCTGCGCAATGGCGTCGTCGGTTGGAACCAGATCGGCGTGGTAGCGCGCGCCGTGGGCAAGCACCTCGCGTCCCAGGCGCGAGTCCTCATCCACCTCCAGCATGTAGACGCTGGCGTGAGGAACGCCCGCATCCGCCAACGAGGTCATCACCGATAGCGACTCCTTCCACGAGGCGAAGGTCTGTCCGGGGAGGCCGGCGATCAGGTCAATATTCAGGTTGCAGATGCGCGCGGCACGCAGGCGCATTACGTCTGCGAGCGCCACCGCGCGATTGTGCAGCCGCCCGCTTGAGGCCGCCTCGCGGTCGATGAACGACTGCACGCCCAGGCTCACGCGGTTCACGCCAGCCGCGACCAGAACGACGAGCGTGGCATCGGAAAGCTGGCCCGGCGCACATTCGACAGTGACCTCGGCGTCCGGGTCGAGGTCGAAGTGCGAACGCATGGCGGCGAATAGACGCTGGAGCAACTCGGGCGCCAGCAGGCTGGGCGTGCCGCCGCCCAGGTAGACCGTGTCCACGCGGCGCGGCAGCTCCACTCCCATCCGCGCCGCCCATCTTCCGGCGGTCTGCATGTCTTCGATCAGCCGGTCCACGTAGCGCGCATGTTCGCTGGCCGGATAGACCCCCGAGGCAAAGTTGCAGTAGGTACACTTCGACCGGCAGAAGGGGATCGAGAGGTAGAGGCTGAGCACGTCGCCGCCGGAAGCAACCATAAACAGATTGTTTCATGCGCGCAGCCGTGCCCAGAATAGCTGATCCCTGTTCCCTGTCCCCCGCTCGTGCAAGAATTGAAGACAAGGAGATCCGGTTTGAAAGCCTGGCCAGTGGTGGGAATTGTCCTGATGCAAGCCCTCCTGTTACTCGCACATTGGTTCATCTATCACACGTGGATCGTCTTCTTTGGCCCCTCGGCCGCACTGGCCTTGCGGACGGCGCTCTTCCTGCTGGCCTTCAGTTTCATCGCCGCCGCCCTGCTTGGGTTTTACTCCGCAAACCGGCTGGTCACGCTGCTCTACAGGCTTGCCTCAGTGTGGCTGGGGCTGCTCAACTTCTTCTTCCTGGCCGCTTGCCTTTGCTGGCTGGGCGGGCCAGCGCTGGCGCTCCTGAGATTGCCCTACGCGGGGCTGATCGCGGAGCGGCAACTGCTGGCTGCCACGCTCTATAGTCTGGCCGTTGCGGTCAGCTTCTACGGACTGCTGAACGCCCGTGTGATTCGCATCCGGCGCATCCCCATCCGGCTCGCCGGCCTGCCCGAGAGCTGGCATGGGCGCACGGCACTGGTGGTCAGCGACCTGCACCTGGGCCACGTCAACGGCGCCGGTTTCAGCCGCCGCATCGTGGCTCTGGCGGCGCGCCTCAATCCGGACATCATCTTCATCCCCGGCGACCTCTTCGACGGCGCCAAGGCCGACGCAGAGGCTCTGGCCGCGCCCTTTGGTCAGCTTGCCCCACCTTTGGGCAGCTACTTCTCGACAGGCAACCATGACGAGTTTGGCCATGTAGCCCTCTACACTGAGGTCCTCACCCG